>MGRY01000012.1 GCA_001799045.1 Deltaproteobacteria bacterium RIFCSPLOWO2_02_56_12
ACCGGGATAGAGACAATCTGGTAGCGGCCCTATGTCCCACGACGATCCGCTAAAGCCATAGCGAGTGTAGATCCTATCGTTGTGGAGTTGGCCCACGCGAGCAACAATACTCAGGACGTAGTAATACATCGGCTCTGCGCATCGGGACATATGGATTGAACCAACGCCCGAATAAATGGCGAATCATGACTTCTCCAGCAATCTTCACGGTGAGCGCATCCGTGGAATCGCGCCATGGAACGCGGTATAGTGTCGATGGCGCTCTTGAGACGCCGGATGGCCGCAATCCCAAAGTCCGCACTGTTTGGATTTTGGCTAGAAGGTCGAAGTCTCCGCGACTTATAACGGCGCATCCGATCTAGGAGGTTTGTATGATCAAGGAACATGACCGGGTGGTTTTGAGAAAAGAAATTCCCGAGCAGGGATTGAAAACGGGGGATGTTGGCACTGTCGTTCATGTGTATAAGAAAGGAGAGGCTTTTGAGGTCGAGTTTGTAACTCTCGATGGGGAAACGGTAGCGATAGCGACTTTAGTTGCCTCCCAGATTCGTCCGGTTCAGAGAAAAGAAATCACGCACGCCCGTTTGTTAAGGGCCTAGGAATACCTCAACTTACGTCGCTGATGCCGCCACTGGCGGTCTGGTCCGACCACAGCGACGGCAGGCCCCTGATCCGGTAAAAAGGGCTTTGCAATCCAGGCGATTTTTAGATACGGATAGCCACAGCTGAATCATTCCATAATACCATGCTTCTAGCTATCGATATCGGCAATAGCAATATTGTATTGGGGGTCTATGAGGGAAAGAAGCTCATAACTCACTGGCGCCTTCTGACCGACGCGGATCGGACCGCCGATGAATACGGGGTCTTGATCTCCCATCTTGTCTCCGCCCACCGCATCCATCGCGACCAGATCGATGCCATTATCGCCTCCTGCGTTGTCCCGCCCATGTTAGGCATGGTTCAAGAGCTGGGGGAAAAATTCTTCGGCAGGAGCCCGCTGATTGTCGGGCCCGGGGTCAAGACCGGAATGCCTATCCTTTATGACAGCCCCAAGGATGTGGGCGCTGACCGGATTGTTAATGGCGTTGCGGCATACGAAAGATATCACGACTCCTGCATCGTGGTTGACTTCGGCACGGCTACGACTTTTGATTTCATCTCAAAAAAAGGGGAGTACCTGGGCGGCTCCATTGCCCCGGGTTTGCTTATCTCGGTGGAGGCGCTGTCCCAAAGGGCATCGAAGCTTCCCCGGGTGGAGATCGTCAAGCCCAAAGAGGTGGTGGGGAAAAACACAGTCCATTCCATTCAATCGGGGATTTTTTATGGTTATGTGGGACTGGTTGAGGGCATCGTCCGGCGGATCCAAAAGGAGAACCGGGTGCGGGCCAAGGTCATCGCTACCGGAGGGCTGGCGCCGCTGATAGCTCCTGAGTCTTCCGTCATCGGGGAGGTGGACGAGTTTCTGACTCTTGAAGGTTTGCGGATCATTTATGAAAGGAACTCGGTCCAGGAACTAAAAAAGAAGGCGCAGGATTAAAATTAACAATGGTTGAAAGGTTAAAGGGTTGAAGAGATAGAAAAAAGGGAGGGCAGCGCTAATGATAGAGCTAGACAAGCTGCGCAACGTTGGAATCTTGGGTCATGGGGGAGCCGGGAAGACGTCATTGGGCGAGGCGATGCTTTTTGCCGGAGGGGCATCCCAGCGGCTGGGTCGGGTAGAGGATGGCACTACGATCTTTGACTTTGAACCCGAAGAGATAAGGCGTCGCATCTCTCTCTCCACCGCGTTTCACTCCTTATCATGGAAAAAAGTCCGTCTTACCCTCATTGACACTCCCGGGTACGCAGCCTTCCTTCCGGACACCATCAATTGTATTCGCGGGTTAGGAGGAGCGGTATTTCTGCTCAATCCCTCCACCGGACTCAGGGTCGAGACTGAAAGGTTATGGACGCGAGCCAACGATTGCAGCTTGAGCAGGCTGATCTTTATCAGCAAGATGGAGCGCGAAAAATCCAACGTTAGGGAAGCCCTAGAGGCTATTTTTAGCGGCCTGGAAGTCAGAGGGGTCTACCTTCAACTCCCAATCGGGGCCGAGGAAGGCTTCAAGGGAGTCGTCGACCTTCTGCTCATGAAGGCTTTTATCTTCGATGGTGAGGGCGGGAAGTTCTCGCAAACGGAGATTCCGGATGACCTCAAGAAACCCGCCCAGGATCTGCGTGTCCAGTTGTTAGAGAGTGTGGCGGAAACGGATGACGCCCTGCTGGAAAAATATCTCGAAGCCCAGGACCTTCCCTTGGAAGATCTCAAGAAGGGTATCCGCTCAGGCACCCTCAAAGGGAAGCTCTTTCCTATCCTCTACGGCTCGGCGATGCGCCAGATCGGTGTGTCCCAGCTCCTGGACGCCATTATTGATTATCTCCCATCGCCTCTGGATCAAGGTGAGGTCCAGGGGAAAAACCCCGTCACGAGGGAGTTGGAAAAACGGGTCCATGATCCGAGTGGTCCGCTTGCAGCCTATGTATTTAAAACGATCATTGATCCCTTTGCCGGAAAGCTTTCGGTCATGGAGATCGTTTCCGGGAAGATCGCCACGGATATGACGGTCTATAATCCCAACAAGCAGGTGAAGGAGAAGATCGGCCAGCTCTTCAGGCTGGAGGGGAAAAAACAGGAGCCGGTCCGGGAGGCCTACGCCGGCGAGATTATCGCCGCCGCAAAGCTCAAAGAGGTCGCATCCGGGGATACGCTCTGCGAAGAGAAGTCGCCCATTCAGTTTGAAGGCTTGACGCACTTCTCCCCGCTGATCTCCTTTGCCCTCGAACCCAAGACAAAGGCTGACGAGGAGAAAGTCCCGCAGGGATTGCATCGCATGATGGAAGAAGATCCAACTATAGAAATGCACCGCGATCTGCAGACAAGGGAATTCATCATTTCCGGGATGGGCCAACTCCACATCGAGGTGATGGTCGAGAAGCTCAAGCGAAAGTACGGCGCCGAGGTAGAGCTTAAGGCCCCGAAGGTGCCCTACAAAGAGACCGTCAAAGGGGCGGCCAGCGCCCAAGGCAAGTACAAAAAGCAGTCGGGAGGAAGGGGGCAGTACGGGGATACCTGGCTGAAAATCGAGCCGCTCCCGCGCGGAAAAGGGTTTGAGTTTGTAGATCAGATTGTCGGCGGCGCCATTCCGCGCAATTATATCCCGGCGGTGGAGAAGGGGATCAGGGAGACAATGGTGGAAGGTCATCTGGCCGGCTATCCGATGGTGGATGTGCGCGTGACGCTCTACGACGGCTCCTACCACGACGTGGACTCCTCCGACATGGCCTTCAAGATCGCCGGTTCCATGGGATTCAAAAACGCCATCGAGAAGGCCAAGCCGGTGATTCTCGAACCCATCATGCACATGGAGATCACGGTGCCGGATGAATGCATGGGGGATGTGATCGGGGACTTGAACAGCAGGCGCGGAAAAGTGCTCGGGATGGAGACCAATGGTCACTCTCAAACCATTAAGGCTCTGGCGCCGATGGCCGAGGTGTTAAAATATGCTCAGGATCTGCACTCGATGACCAGCGGCCGGGGCGGGTTCCATTTAGAATTTGCCCGCTATGAAGAGCTGCCGCCGCATCTCGCTGAAAAGGTAATCAAAGAAGCCAAAGCGGCTGCAGAGGCGCATCGGAAGGCCTGAGAAAGCGTTATTCGTTACTCGTGTATTCGTTATTCACTTATCTGTAGTGTCACGAGTTAACGAGTAACCAATAACCAGTAACGATCTATGGAGAAGACATTTGACCAATTTACCGCGTCCCTTCTTTACTGTAATAAATGCGGCCGGGCGATGCCGGTTCGGGAGCGGCTGCTTTTGATCCTGCCGGACGGAGAGCTCTATGATTATCTCTGTCAGGGATGTGGAGGCTCCGTCGGTTCCAAAACCGAGCGGGCGGCGAAAGGGCCGGATGCAGACCGGCTGGTAAGGATATCATGACCGGAGGTTATCAGCAGGATCCTCGACGACAATCCGAAAGCCCTCTATGGTGATCGACTTCCAAAGCCATCTCTTTCCGGAAGAATACTTAAGCGAGATGGCCCGCATCCAGGGGAATGTGATTCTGGAGGCGCCGGATTCCAACAGCGGTATGAGTTATTTCTACGACCGGACGCTGAAGTGCCGAATCAATACGGCGACATTTCAGGGGCGCGATCCGGACCGTAGGGTCGAGCATATGGATCGCCTCGGCATCGACGTCCAGATCCTGAGCGTGCCGCCTCCCGGAGCCGATCGATTTGATGGCGCAGGGGCCTCGTCGTTGGCGCGCAAGGCGAACGACGCCCTGGCGCGCATCTGCAAGAAATATCCGCGCCGTTTTGCCGGTCTTTTTACTCTTCCCACCGCCTCCATCAAGGCTTCTCTGGAAGAAATAGAGCGCTCGGTCAATGAGTTGGGGCTAAGCGGTTTCGGTTGTTATTCGAATCTCAATGGCAGGCCGCTCGATCACGAAGATTTTTTTCCGCTCTACGAGCGGTTGGCGGGACTAAAATTGCCGGTCTATATCCACCCCACGGCTCCGCTAGCAACCCAGGCGACCGGTTTGGATATCATGCCCGTGCTGATCTATGGCTGGGCCTTTGATTCCACCGTCGCGATGACGCGGCTGGTTTACGGGCGAGTGGTCGAAAGATTCCCGCAGCTTGACTTCGTTGTGGCGGATGTGGGAGGCGTGCTGGCTTTTTTTGCTCAGCGGGCAACCAACATCTACAGAGGAAGAACTGAGGAAATTCGGGAGAAGTACGGTCTCAAAGAAAATCCGTTGGACTCTTTCAAGAAGTTTTATGTTGATACGGCGGACCACCCGTGTTCTACCCTTCGGTGCGTGCTCGATTTTTTTGGCCCGGATCGGCTCGTGCTCGGCACCAACTATCCCTACGGGCCGGAAGAAGGATGTCTCTTCGTTAAAAATAGCCTTGGCTCCATCGAAGGGCTGGGGCTCAAGAAAGCGGAAAAAGATATGATTCTTGGCGGCAATGCGGCCAGGGTTCTCAAGATAGGTTCTTCATGATCTTCGGCAGAGCAACCAGACCGGTCGTTATGGGGCGTAACGGGATGGTTTCTTCCGGCCACTACCTGGCGTCGCTGGCCGGCGCCAAGGTCCTGCAGGAGGGAGGCAACGCGGTCGACGCCGCGCTGGCGGCTTCCCTGACGCTGTCGGTAGTGGCCCCGGAAACCTCCGGACCCGGCGGCGATCTATTCGCCCTCGTTTCTATGCGGAAAAGCGGCAAGGTCGAGGCCCTGAATGCCAGCGGGGCAGCCCCAACGAAGGCATCGATAGAATTTTTCCGCTCCAAGGGCATGAGCAAAATTCCAACGGATGGTCCGCTGAGCATCGCCATCCCGGGCGCTGTTGATGGGTGGATGGAGCTCTATGGCAGATACGGGACCCTGGACTTGGGGAGGATTGCCGCTGATGCTATCAGCTATGCCCGTGAGGGTTTTCCCCTCTACGGTCGCCTTGCGGCGCGGATCGAGGAGATCGGAAGTGCCTACCCATGGATTGATCGGTGCTACCGTAAGCCGTTGGGTGATCTCAGACCGGTAAAAATACTCGTACAGAGGGACCTTGCCGGCACGCTGGAGCAGATCGTAAGGAACGGCAGAGAGGGATTCTATCAAGGAGAGCTGGGGGCGAGGATGTGTGCGGCGGTCCTCAGGGAGGGAGGCATCATTGCTCGAGAGGATCTGCGCGGCCAACACGCAGAATGGCTCGAGCCTCTGACGGCCACTTACAAGGATTATGTCTTGTTCGAGCAACCACCGGTGTCTCAGGGATTTCTCGTTCTCGAGATGCTCAACATCATCGAGGGATTTCCGTTGGATAGGATGGAGCCGGCTGAAATTATTCACGCCATGGTGGAGGCGAAGAAGCTTGCCTTCGAGGACAGGGTAAATCATCTTGAGGATCCCCGCTTTGGCGATCCCCAGGTCGCTCGCCTTATTTCCAAGGAACATGCCGGGAAGAGAAGGAGTCTGATTACAAATAATGGCGCGGCTCGCCGCCATCTCGCTGGAGCATTCGGCAGCGATACCACCTATCTCTGTACGGCTGACAGGGAAGGCAATGCCGTCTCCCTCATTCAGAGCATTTTTGCCCCTTTTGGCTCGCGCATCGTGGCCGGAGATACGGGAATGATCATGAACAACCGTCTGTGCAGTTTCCTCCTGGATCCGGGCAAGGCCAACGCCTTGAGGCCGGGTAAGAGGCCTGCCCACACGCTTAATTCCTATATGGTGTTTCGCAAAGGAGAATTCTTCGCCGTAGGAGGAACGCCAGGCAACGACGATCAGCCGCAGAGCAATGTTCAGATCCTGGTTAACCTTCTTGACCGCGAGCTGGATCCCCAGGCCGCGATCGAGGCGCCGCGCTGGAGCCATATGCCCGGAACTCCGCCGCGATTGGAGCTGCCCGAGGAGCTGAGTCTGGAGGAGGGTTTTGCGCCGGAGCTGATTTCCGGGCTCGAGCAAAAAGGCCATAAGGTGAAAGTTGTGGGGCGCTGGTCCTTTGGGGCGGCACAGGTGATAGCAAGGGATCCCGACACCGGGACCTGGTTGGGGGGGGCCGATCCGAGGCGAGAAGGATATGCGGTAGGTTGGTGACAGTCAGAGTCATGGGACTATTTCATCTTTGTGGAAGCCTTCAAGGGAGAATCACAATGGGAGGGAATAACATGCGTCGTTTTTTCGTCGGTTTGCTCCTGGCAAGTTCTATTTTGAGCTTCAACACGGAGCCCGGGGCGGAGGTAGTCCGGGCGGCTTATCCTTCGGCCAACGTGCAGTTCCTTCCTGCCTTTGTCGCCCTCGAAAAAGGGCTTTATAAGAGCGAGGGGCTGGATGCTGAGCTTATCTCCGTGCGGTCGGCCCCAATAGCGGTCCAGGCGCTACTCGGAGGGCAAATTCAGTATATTTTGACCATCGGTCCACAGATGCCGGCGATATGGGAGGGCATGGACATCGTTCTCCTGGCTCAACAAGTCGGACGGCCTACATTCTCGCTCATCGTCACGCCGGATATTCAAAAGATCTCGGATCTTAGAGGAAAGAAAATAGGGGTGAGCTTCGGTGGTTCCACCTACTCGGGGATCAAGGCGTTGTTAGAGGTAAACAGGATTGCAGAAAAGGAAGTGGAGTACGTCAATATCCCCGGGAGCAGCCCTAAAGTGGCGGCGATGAAGCAGGGGATCATTAAGGCGGCGTTACTGGCCCCGCCGGCCGACTACACAGCCATAAACTCGGGCTTCAAGCGCCTGGTTAACCTGGCCGATGTGTTCAAGGATACGGCCTTTACCGGGCTTGCGGCTACCGGAAAATTGATCCGCGAAAACCCGCAGCAAGTGAAAAGGATGGTGCGGGCGATAGTCAAAGGCGTGATCCATACTCGAGACTATCCTGAAGATGCCATTCATACGATGGTCAAACATCTCAGAATGGAGCGGGACGCTGCTACGGATGCATACGACCTGATCCGGGCTGCGCTGAATCCTGTCCCGACAGTGCAAGGGGTGGAACTGATGGCCCAGTGGCAGGCAATTGCCATGGGAACAAAGCCAAAAAAGAAAGCGGTGGAATACATGGATTTGAGGTTCGTCAATGAGGTCATGGCCGAGCTGGGGCAGAAGTGAGGGGACGAAGACAGAACTGTCCGAATGCCGGACAAATTTGTCCTTTGTGTCAGTGTGATCTCCTCCGAATCTTTTTCTGAGACCATATAAATCCATTGGGGATCTGCTCTCGCGGCTTCTCGCCGCGTTCTTGGAATGGATGGCACGGCTTTTGCTGTTTCTCCAAGGGAGCGAGGTGAGACAATGATCGGCCTTGAGGTACTGAGGGATTATGCCAATGGCGGCTTTATCATACCGATGTGGGAAATTGCCTTCTATGTTGCTGTTATGAGTATTTACGCTTTGATGGGCAGGGCAAAATCGTGTCTCATCAACAGCTTTGCGTTCACCTTTTACTGGGGGTATATGTACCTGCTGCCAAACGCTTTTTCGGCGAATGGGCTCTCGCATCGAAGCCTCATTATATATGTTATTAGCGGCCTGAGCTTCTACACGCTGGCGACACTCGGTTTATCAAGACGGCCGGCTAATGGACGGGGAGCGCGCCGGAATTCGATCGAGTCAGCACAATAAACGCCCTGGTTCTTTCCGCACTAATATCCTGCTAAATTTTGTCATTCATCCGGGTTTTGTCATTCGTAGAATTGCCTAAGCAGTAAACCGGATTCATTGAACGACACATTCCAGTCCTCCGCTTCGATAGTATTCTCCGGGGAAGTTAATGCAAAAACGATTGAGCCGATTTCCAGCTTATTATTCCCTATAAAATCTAGAAGTTAATCCGCAAATATAATTCATCAGATGATTAATATTTGTGTTGACATGTAAAAAGTGAAGGAGTAACTTTCGCCTGTTATTTCGGCCCGCTTGAATAAAAGGGCAAGGAGGTGTCATGGGCACAATATTCTGGCGCAATACGTTGGCTATCAGCGTTTGGCTCTCGTTGGCTTTGTGGGTTTCGCCCACCTTGGCTCAGGAATTTTACAAAGGTAAGACGATCCGCCTCATTGTAGCCACCACCCCAGGAGGAGGATTTGATGCTTACTCGAGGGCTATTGCCCGCCATATGAACAAGCACATTCCCGGCAATCCTACGATTATTGTTGAGAACATGCCAGGGGCTGGGATGTTGATTGGCACTAACTACATCTATAAACAGGCAAAGCCAGATGGCTTGACTATCGGCAACTGGATCGGAACCCTAGTCCTGGGGCAAATCACGGACCGCAA
>MGRY01000013.1 GCA_001799045.1 Deltaproteobacteria bacterium RIFCSPLOWO2_02_56_12
GGCAATCATCAACTCGGCCGCCGGGGTGAATATGACTCCTGTCCCCTACAAAGGGGCGTCGCCCGCAGTGACTGCCGTTTTGGGCGGCCACATCGAGGGCAACTCTCTGGCTCTAGGCGCTAACTTAGCTCACATCAATGCAGGCACTCTGAGAGCGTTGGTCATATCCAGTAAATCTTCAAAAGCAGCGCAGATACCATCGCCAGCCGAAGCAGGTTATCCTCAGGTAAAATTACTGGGAGTATGGGTGGGGGCTTTTGCGCCGGCCGGAGCGCCAGACTCGGTATTAAAGGTATTAGTTCCCGCCTTTGAAAAGGCCATTCACTCTCCCGAGGTCGTTAAAGCCGTGGAGGGAGTCGGCAGTTCTCTAGATTACCAAAAACCAGAGGAACTTAAGAAATCCATTCAGGAGGAGTTTGAAATCGTCCGTGAAGTAGCTAAGAAAGCCGGTCTAACCAAAAAATAATCAAGAGACAGATTAAGAGTGAAGAAATCCGACCTAGTAAGCAGCTCTTTTTGGCTGACCTTCTCTTTTCTTGTCGCCGGGGAGTCCTATCGGTTAGGTTTGGGGAATTTCCGCGGGCCGGGGCCGGGATTCCTGCCTTTTGTTGCCAGTTTGGTTTTAGGTGTTTTGTCCTTGTTGCTCATGGTCCAGGCTATCCATAGAAAGGGAGAAGAGAAGGAAGTTCAAGAGGCCTGGTCTCAGAGGGGAAACTGGGAGAAAATAGTCTATACCCTGGCAGCTCTCTTGCTCTATCTGTTCCTGTTGGAAAAGCTGGGATTCCTTTTTTGCACCTTCCTTCTGGTTATCTTTCTCCTGAGAGTGGTTGAAACACAACGATGGCCAGTAGTCATCGCTACCGCCTTTTCAGCTACCCTTTTTTGCTACATTCTTTTCCAGCTCTGGTTGAAGATTCAGCTTCCCTCCGGGATCCTGGGGATATACCCTTAAAAAGGGAACAATGGAGGTCCTGTCTGGAGTCTTATACGGTTTTAGTGTGGCCTTACAGCCGCTGAATCTCTTGTACTGTTTTTTCGGGGTATTGATCGGGACTTTAGTCGGAGTATTGCCGGGTTTCGGTCCGGCGGCGGCCATCGCTCTTCTCCTCCCCAGCACCTTTCACGTTTCTCCCGTAGCAGCGACAATTATGCTCGCCGGGATATATTATGGAGCGATGTATGGGGGCTCGACCACCTCGATTTTAGTGAATATTCCTGGAGAGGCTGCGTCGGTAGTAACTTGCCTGGACGGGTATAAGATGGCCCGGCAGGGGCGGGCCGGTCCTGCCCTGGGAATTGCCGCGTTCGCTTCCTTTATCGCCGGCACTTTTAGCATTGTCGCCCTGACCTTTCTCTCGCCGGTTTTGGCTAATCTTGCCCTGCGGTTCGGTCCTCCGGAGTATTTTTCCTTAATAGTGTTAGGTTTAACCATTCTAGCCTATCTGGCTGGTGGATCGATGGTGAAGGCATTAATGATGGCCGCTTTAGGAATCATTCTCTCAAGTATCGGGATGGATATTATTAGCGGCTCTTATCGCTTTACGTATGGGTTCTTAGTCTTAAGCGACGGGCTAGGATTGATCCCGGTAGTGATGGGTTTTTTTGGTCTTGCGGAGGTTTTTTCCAACCTTGAAGAAAAGTTAGGGCGGGAAATCCTTGAGCAGAAGATTAAGGGACTGCTGCCCACCTGCCAGGACTGGAAGGATGCATGGGGTGCAATCACCCGCGGCTCCCTCCTGGGCTTTTTCTTGGGCATACTTCCCGGTGGAGGGGCGATTATTGCTTCCTTTACCTCTTACGCCGTAGAGAAAAAATTATCCAAACACCCGGAAAAATTCGGCAGTGGAGTTATCGAAGGCGTGGCGGGTCCCGAGGCAGCTAACAATGCCGCAGCCGGCGGGGCCTTCATTCCGCTTCTGACCTTGGGAATTCCCGCCAATCCAGTCATGGCCATACTCCTGGGCGGATTAATGATCAATGGGTTACAGCCAGGTCCTCTTTTAATCAAACAGGCGCCGGATGTCTTCTGGGGAGTCATTGCCAGTATGTATTTGGGCAATGCCATGCTTTTAATCCTCAACCTTCCTCTGATTGGGATATGGGTGAAAGTTTTGAGAGTTCCTTATCATATCCTTTTTCCCTTGATTATCCTTTTCTGTTTGGTTAGCTCTTACAGCTTGAATAACAATATGGGCGACGTGACAATCATGGTTTTTTTTGGAGTCGCGGGCTATCTGATAAAGAAGTTTGGCTACGAGGGGGCCCCTTTAATATTGGCTCTAGTTCTAGGTCCTATGCTGGAGGAGGCCTTGCGCCAGTCCTTGATCATTTCTCACGGGAGCTTTGCGGTTTTCTTTGAGAGCCCAATCTCTGCCGGATTACTGGTGTTGGCTTTATCTCTCTTAATTCTTCCCTGGATTACTCACAGGAGGCCGGCTCTACCGTCTGAGGCCTGAACATTTTGGCGCTCAAGGCGCAAAGAAGGAATTGAATCTGTGCCCAAGGTTATATGTCAAAAGATCGAGGAATGGGCGGGAACGGGGGGCTTGGTTTGATACGACTGCCAAGATGGTCCAGCTAAGTCAAAGGAGCGGAAAACATTGAAGGAGGGTAGGGATATGAAGAAGGATAGCCTGGAGGCATTTAAAAAGGTGGCGCTCGGAGCGGACAACGATGCTTATGAGATCGTGGCAAAATTAGATCCCGAATACTTCGAATACCTCAGGGGTATTTACGTGGACGCTACCTGGGGTCGAGAAGGCGCGCTGCCGCGAAAGACAAAAGAGCTTATTATGGTGGGGATCACGTGTGCGATGCTTCACCCGCTCGGAAATCGACTCCACACCGAGAGGGCGCTGATCGCAGGCGCAACTCCCAGAGAGGTCCTCGAGGCTATGGAGGTCGCAGCGATTCCCGGCGGCATGCCCGGGTTATGGCTGGGGGTCGAGACGCTTCAGAAAATCCTCAAGGCAAGAGGCCAGGAATTTAAATGAGCAATGGTGAATCCGGACCCCTGAACGGAATTTGCAGGGTCCGGGTATAAACTTAGCAGTGTCTTCAGCGGCAGTCGGACGCTGGCAGGGTATCCTGACCATAAACCCGGTCTAAAATCTTTTTAAATATTTTCCCCTCATCAAACTCCCAATGCGTTGTCGGTTCATTTTCTTTTCCCTCAAACCTTACGACCGTGAGCCGCCCTTTATAAGGCTCCTCGCGCTGCTCAACGAATCCGGATTTGGATTGCGTAAGGTTTTCACAGATCCCGAAACGCAATTGGCCTTTCGTTTTTACATCCTCAAACAAGTGGTCGATCCAGACCAGCAAGCTTCCCCGCTCTAACAAATCAACAATGCGCATACCCGTCCTCGCCTCGTTCGCCCGTGACAGAGTAAATGCCCAAAATTTCGTCTTCTTGTTACCGTCCAGGTAAGGCAACACTGCCGTATCAACGTCACGGACGCTGCTTGCCGATGCCAGGTAGACAATCCGCTCAAAGGGGATCTTTGGAAACGCGCGGAGAATCTCATCCGAAACTATTGTCCCCATGCTATGGCCTACAAGGGTAATTTCGATTGGTATATGGTCGTTCGTGTCGTTGCTATTCTTCCATTTCCACTTTGTATTTCCATCTTGTGTGGAAATCCGCGTGTTCAGCTCCTGCATGAACGTAAGCAGCGCCCCCTCTCTCGCATAGGGGTTCAGTTCCAATTTAGGCGCCAAGATCGATCGAGCGCGCCGATTGATCGTACTCCAGGCCGGCGCGCCGAATAGTTCGATCAGCGGGGAGGTGATAAAGGCCCTGGTGGGTACGGTGATTACGAAACTCCCACATGATACAGGATATTCCCACCAGGACTGCGCCCCGGTGCAACTGGGCCACGTTGCCCGAACCAGAGGCCACATCATGGGAACAACATCAAATAGGCTCGAGGCAAACTGGCCCGCTGCGATGAAGGGAGAGGTGAGCCAACCCCACGCAGTATTGGTTACCTCGGCTCCCCGGATCTTAACCAAATTGTCACGAACGGATGACATCAAGTCGCTATTCCAAAGGATGAAAATCGGGTAGTAGGACGATCCTGCGGAACGCCCATCTTTACCCGACAATTCCTCGACCTTCCTCAGTCCTGCTTCGTAAGGATTCGATCCCCCATGAACAAATATAAGGATCTGCGGTTTTTTGCGTTGGTTAGTCCAGGTCTCTCTCGCGTATTCGTCAATATCGCTTAGAATCTTCCCTACGTACTTGCTCCGGAAATCATCATTATCCTTATTGCCTACCGGTTTTAGATTGCGGCCGATCGGGTATCCATCTTGATGGACCATAATGTAATTAAGGTTTTTAGCTTGGTCCGCAATGTCTTCCGTCGGGTCCGGATTGGACGATTTCAAATCCACCGGTTGCAGTGCGGCACACTCCTGGGCGAGGATGAAAAGCCATGAACCGAAGAGGATGAACAGAATACGGTCGATTAATTCCCTATGCGGCGCACTCATCTTAACCTCCCTGAATTGTCCGGCTGAACAATTAGGTGCACCTCCGAAATATAAAGTCCCTCTCCCTCTTTCCTTGCCGGTTCACCACGCAGATAATGGGATTTCTCCTCGATTGATTCAGCATATCACAGTTAACAACCCTTAATCCTACCAGTCAAAGAAATTTTTTTTGCGGGGAATCTCCGCTTCAGTATCCTCTTCGCGAGAGCGATGGTTCTCCCGCATCGCCTTATCGACCTCGTAGCGCAGGAGATCCCAGATCTTTTCCAGGCAGCGGATGAAGTCGGGATCGGACATGCTCTTGAAGCTGCGCGGACGGCGAACATCGATAGAGACAACGCTCTTGACGACTCCAGGAGCAGAGCTCATGACCGCCACCCGGTCGCAGCACATCACCGCTTCCTCGATGTTATGCGTGACCAGGATCACCGTCTTTTTTTCCTTCTCCCAAATGCGCAAAAGCTCTTCGCGCAAGAGCAGCCTCGTCTGCGCATCCAGGCTGGCAAAGGGCTCATCCATAAGAATGACTTCAGGGTCGTTGGCCAGGGCTCGGGCAATCGCCACTTTTTGCTTCATGCCGCCGGACAGCTCAGCCGGATGGGCGGAGCTGAAATCGAGGAGCCGCACCATCTCCAGCCAAAACCGGGTAACCTGCTTGTATATCGGCACGGGCTGCTTGCGAAACTCCGGCCCCAGAGGGACATTGCCTTCCACGGTCCTCCACGGCATCAAAGCCGGATCCTGAAAGACCATGGATACCATTGCCTGAGTCCTTTTTTCCCCGACGAATTCTACCGAACCTTTGGTCGGCTTTTCCAGCCCGGCGATGATATGGAGCAAAGTGGTCTTGCCGCATCCGGTAGGGCCGATCACGCCGAAAAATTCCCGGTCCCGGACTTCGAGATCCACTCCTCCGAGGGCTTGGACCCTTCCCTTCCCTGTCATAAACTCCTTGGTCAGCCCGTGAATCACTACACGCATGGGCTCAACTCACCTTCCCCCGAAAATCTCGTTAAAGAGCTTAACGTAGCGATCAAAGTCGTCGTAGATATCCGGCGAAGTAATCGCCGGACGAATGCCTTCAATCAGCCGAGGAGGATCGGGAGGGGTATCGATGCGGTCGGGAATCCTCCTGAGTGAGCGAAGAATTTCCTGACCTTTTTTAGAGAGGAGAAAATCCATCAACAACCTTGCAGCATTTGGATGAGGCGCTTTTGCAGCGATTCCGGTAGGGTGAACGCTGGCATAGACCGGATCGAGCGCAACCCATTCCACCGGCGCGCCAGCCGCCTTGAGAATCTCATAACTCTGCGAATAAACGCTTACGGAGCCTTTAAATTCTCCAGCACCAACGAGCTGAGCTATAAGTGTTCTCCCGCTCCTCGGTTGCGGCTGCTGCTGAGCAAAACGGCGCATGAAAGCCAACCCCTTTTCCTCTCCTCCCATATTCCTCATAGCCGTCGCGAACCACTCATAGGCCCTCGCTTCCATACCGATCTGCCCTTTCCACTCGGGCTTGAGAAGGTCCTCATAGGATTTGGGAATACTAGCCTTCGGGACCAACCGGGTGTTGTAGCCGAAGACAGCATAGGTCGTGTAGATGGATGTCCAGAATGCCTGCGGATCTTTATAAGCGTCGCGATAGAACTTTCTCTCCGGCGAGTCGTAGGCTTCGAGCATTCCTCTTTTCTTGAGGAGATGACCGTAAAAGCCGGTGTGGGCGATGACATCCCAGAGAGGTTTGCCGGCCCGCCCCTCGGTCATCACCTTCTCCATGAGCTGCGAATCCCCGGTGCGGTAGAACTGCGCGTCGATCTTGGGGTAGAGCTGCTTGAAGCCGTCTACGAGCGCTTTCACATCACTGGTAGTCATGGAGGCGTAGAAGACGGCCTTACCCTCGGCTTCAGCCTTTTCCCTCACCTCTGCAGCCTCAAGGCGGATCGGCAAGTAAGCTCCGAAGCAACAAATGATATAGGTCAGAAACCATCCCAACTTCTTCATGATCAACTCCCTTTCACGCTTTTTGTCTTATCACGGCATCTCTTCCAGCAGCCGTCCGTAACCTTTGACCGGCGCGCGGATGTGGAGCCGCTTCTGCGTAGCCCAAACCTGGGCCGGGATGCTGGAAACGACGTTCGTTTGGAGATCCCGTTCCAACAGCTCTATAATTGGAAGATTGTGCCATCCTGCCCCAAGCATGTAGATCCCATCCGCCCCGCCGGATTCAATAAAGACCTTTTTGGCGAAGGCGTAGATTTCGTCCGGGGGAATTTTTCCCGCATCTGCAAAGGGAACGTCGAGTCCTTTCATGGCCGCGACCTCGAAGCCGCCGTCTTCGAGGAACCTGGCGAACTTCCGGTTCAGATCGTCTTTGAAATAGGTGATCCCCACCAGCCTTCTAATGCCTAATGCCCGGAACGCCTCCACTTGCGCGATCGTGGCGGTAAGCACGGTCACCCCGTATTTTTGCGTGAGCTGCGTTGCCGTCTCGGCATCAGCGCCGTATCCATGCACCATCGTTGGAGGGGCGCCCATAATCATTACGATGTCGGCGCCTAATTTGGCCAGTTTGGCCACCTTCTTTTCCGCGATAGCCAAGGCATCCTGGAATTCCTGATCGGTTCCGGCGCTGACGCCCACATGAAGAGCGATAAAACCCACTCCTTCAGGCATCAGTTTGATAAAACTTTCCGTGGAGCCAGGCCGGTAGGTCGGTTTGACCAGGCCGACGATGCCGCGCGCGCCGTAATACATGGGAACCTCCTTAATTCCTAAAATCCCTTATGCTCATTGAAAGCGCCGATCAAGTTGGATCATTGAGCCAGCCCTTTTCGCTCTCAGGGCATCGCCGCGGCCAGGATCTCAGCGCAGTGACGCGAGCAGGCTCCCGTATCCCCGAATATCCTCCTTGATATGCAGGCGGTAAAGCGCATACCAGATATTGCACAGAGTACTGCTTAACGCCGCCTTGCCGGTCTCCCTCTCCAAGAGATCAATCGTGCTTACCGTGGGCCAGCGGTTACAAGGGAGAAATATCCCGTCCGCATCGGGGGCGGAGAAATAGACTCTTCTCGCAATCCTGTAGGCGGCATGGTCGGGCTGATTCGCCAACTCCGAGTTGAGCTCAATTCCAAGCCCCTCCGCCTTCAGGACTTGAAAACCCGAGGCGGTCAAAAAATCACCCACCCGTTTGGTAAGGTTATCCGGATAGGGGCTTGCCACCACCACCTTTTTCAGCCCCATATGCTTCAGGGCCTCCACTTCACAGGTCATTCCTGCGGCCACCGGTACTCCAACCTTAGCCTCTAACTTAGCCGCAATCTCCCGATCGCTACCATGCCCCAGCCGGGTAAACAGGGGCGAGCCGCCAATGATGATAAACTCTGCGCCTGTCTCGGCAAGATCGATGGTGGCTTCCTCTATTCGCGCGAGCTGCCTTTCCAGATGATCGTCGACCAGCCGGCGGATCGTTCCGGTGGTATTCAACAGCATAAAGCCATCCGGAAGAATCCGATAGAACTCATAGACAAAGGTGTCACCCCGCGAGGGAGCGACATGCCCTATTCTTGCTCTCCATCCAACCATCTTTTGCTCCTCTTCTGATTGACCGTTTATACCCGATGGGCTTCCGGTTCAAGCTCAGCCGTCGCCGCTTTCTCTCTCTCCAACAACGGGAGCACTTTCTGAAAGAACTCGCGGTCCCCTTCGAAGGTCCCGTCCATTTTGCAGATCTCGTCAACCGTGAGCCAGCGGGCGGCGCTCACCTCCCGCTTCTCGATCACCAGTTCGCCGCCAATGTATTCAGCGAGCCACCAGTGCAGTCTGAAAGTTCCACGCGATGTGATGTTTTCCCACACCTTGCGCAACGGCCGCACCGTCAACCCGACTTCCTCCATCGCCTCGCGAACCACGGCTGCCTCCTGGCTCTCTCCGGGCTCGACCTCCCCGCTAACCGGCGCCCAATACCCCCCGCCCCGCACGGTCGGCGCCCTTTGGATCAGGAGCACCTTGTCACCGTTCGTTATGACCGCAACAATCGCGTCAAGCAGCATCTTATTATGAACCAGCGTGCGGTTAGGGTCTCGCGACTCGCTGTTTCCAGTAGCCGGGTTCACGGCTGCAGTGCATGACAGCCACGATGAGAACAAAGTCCGGCTCGACAGTATAAAGAACACCGTAGGGAAAAACTCGCGTGAGACAGCGGCGAACGTCCTCGTCGAGGATTCGCCACCTGGTTGGTGCTTCGAGAATGCGCTGCATGGTTTCTTCTACGGCCTCAACGAACCGCAGGGCAAGCCCGGGATCATGCTCGGCGTAGTGGAGGGCGGCTTGCTGGTAC
>MGRY01000014.1:0-1606 GCA_001799045.1 Deltaproteobacteria bacterium RIFCSPLOWO2_02_56_12
AACGAGTAACTAAAATGGCGGAGAGAGAGGGATTCGAACCCTCGGTACCCTTTTAAGGGGTACACACGCTTAGCAGGCGTGCGCCTTCGACCACTCGGCCATCTCTCCGTTCTTGGTTACTCGTTACTCGGTATTGGTTATTAGTCCGCCCTCCACCATAAACCCGAGTTGGCGGCTTTCGTGATCAACGAATAACTAGTAACTAATAACCAGTAACTAATCTGGCGGAGGGGGCGAGATTCGAACTCGCGGTCCACGGAGTGGACGCCGGTTTTCAAGACCGGTGCCTTAAACCGCTCGGCCACCCCTCCTACAATCCGAATTTTTAATTATAAATTGTTAATCTTGAATTGGAAACCCCTATTGAGAATTAAAAATTCACAATTCAAAATTACTTTCATCCAATCCGTTCGATCCCTCCCATGTAAGGACGGAGTACCTCCGGCACAACCACGGTTCCATCCTTCTGCTGGTAATTCTCCAACACTGCAACCACGGTTCTCCCCACAGCCAGCCCGGAGCCGTTAAGCGTGTGAACGAAAACGGCTTTCCCTTTCTTCTCTGGCCGATAGCGGATTTGAGCGCGGCGCGCCTGAAAATCCTCGCAGTTGGAGCAGGAACTGATCTCCCGATATGTGTCCTGCCCGGGAAGCCAAACCTCCAGGTCATACGTCTTCGCGGAGGCAAAGCCCAGATCGCCGGTGCAGAGCTCCACCACGCGATAGGGAAGCTTGAGCCGCTGCAGGACCTCTTCGGCGTCCGCCACCATCTTTTCCAATTCCTCGTAGGAATTCCCCGGTTGGGTCAGCTTCACCAGCTCCACCTTATTGAACTGATGCAAGCGGATCAGACCGCGCACGTCCTGCCCGTAGGAGCCGGCCTCGCGCCTAAAGCAGGGCGTGTAGGCCACGTAACGAATCGGGAGGTCTTTCTGGCTTAAAACCTCTTCCCGGTGGATGTTCGTTAATGGGACCTCGGCGGTCGGCACAAGAAAGAGGTCAGGATCCGCCGTGCGAAAAAGGTCCTCCTCAAACTTTGGCAGCTGCCCGGTCCCGGTCATCGTTTCTCGGTTCACCAGGATCGGCGGAATGACCTCCTGGTAGCCGCGCTCCCGCGTGTGCAGATCGAGCATAAAGTTGATCAGCGCACGCTCCAGCAGCGCCCCCTGCCCGTAGTAAAGGGCAAACCGGGAAGCCGCGATCTTCGCCGCTCTGGCAAAGTCCAGGATCCCCAGCTCTTCCCCTATCTCCCAATGATTCTTGGGCGAAAAATCGAATTTAGGAATCTCGCCCCAACGTCTCACTTCTCTGTTGCCTTCGGCGCCGGTTCCCAAAGGCACGCTAGGGTGGGGAAGATTCGGTATCCAGAGCATCACCCTCTCAAATCGCTTCTCCATCTCAGCGAGCGGTCCCTCCCCCTCCCGGATAGCCTGGCTAAGCTGTTCCACCTCCTGCATCAAAGAAGTCGCGTCCCGACCCGATTTTTTTAGCTTGCCGATCTCGCCGGAGAGCTGGTTTTTTTTCTCCTTCATCCGCTCCCACTTCACCAGCGCCTCCCGGCGCTCCAGGTCCACGACAGCAAATTCTTCCCAGTCAACCTTTGTCCC
>MGRY01000014.1:1697-8816 GCA_001799045.1 Deltaproteobacteria bacterium RIFCSPLOWO2_02_56_12
GGCAACAGGCAACAGGAAGAAGTTTTTACTCACGCCTCGCGCCTCTAGCCTCACGCCTTCTTTATGAGATCTCAAACGCATTCTGAATATGTTCCACCATCGGCTCTCCCCCCTGATAGGAGATCCCGACCACATCAAACCTGGCATCCCGATTATGCAGCCGGTGCCGGGTGAGAAAAAAGAGCGCCGTCTTTATCATCTTTTTCTGTTTCCGAGGGCCTACCGATTCCAGCGGCGCGCCAAAACGATCATCGGTACGGGTTTTAACCTCGACGAAGACCACGACGCGACGATCCAAAAGAATGAGGTCCAGCTCTCCAACTGGACAGCGGTAATTCCGCTCGACGACTCTGTAGCCCTTCTTTCTAAGATAGCTCTCGGCAATTCGTTCCCCTTCTTGCCCCAGGATCTGCTTGTGCGTCTGCACGCCTACCCTTTGCCAAAAAGCGATTCAGGCGCGGCCTGGCATGCCCGGGTTAACCATTCCCGGACCGGCCTGAAACTCCGGCGATGAATCGGCGATGGGCCGTAGCGGCTGAGCGCGGCCAAATGGACGGGACAACCGTAGCCTTTATGTTGTCCGAATCCGTATCCCGGGTAGAGCCGGTCATACTCCACCATCAATTGATCCCGCGCCACCTTAGCCACAATCGACGCTGCGGCAATGGAAACAGAGAGCCGATCCCCCTTCTTGATAGCCCTCTGGAACGGCATTTGTTCAAACCGTTCAAAACCGTTCAAATCGTTTTGAACGTCTTGAACTTTTTGAACCCTCCGAAGGAAATCTAACGGTATCTTGTGCGGTCCATCGATCAATAGATAGTCTGGCACAGGTCTAAGCTGACTAAACGCCAGGGACATAGCCAGAAGGCTCGCCTGCAAGATATTGATCTTGTCGATCTCTTCAACAGACACAATTCCCAACCCCCAGGCAACGGCATTTTCTTTAATCCAAGGCGCCAACGCTTCTCGCTTCTTTGCGCTAAGGAGTTTCGAGTCTTTGATCCCGGGATGGCTTACTCCTCGAGGGAGCACCACGGCGGCAGCCACAACCGGACCCGCCCACGGTCCCCTGCCTACTTCGTCCAAACCGGCAACACACTTAAATCCGCGACCGTAGCCTTCCTCCTCCAATGCGCCGGCATTCATGCCTCTCCTTTTTAACGAAAAGAGGATAGAACTGCAAATAGCAAAGAACCGGCAATAGAGGATCGAGGATGGAGGATGGCGAGTTGATTTTCGATTCTCCATTTTCGATTCTCGATCCTCAATGTGTTCGTCGCTGATTGCTAATACCTATTCGCCTATGTTAGAAAATTCCTATGAAAATCACTCGCGATGAGGTCCGGCGCGTTGCCCTATTGGCCCGCTTGCAGCTCTCTCAGCAAGAAGAGGAAATTTTCACCGGGCAACTCGACGAGGTCCTCCAATACGTGGAAAAACTCAACCAACTGGATACGGCGAATGTAGAGCCTCTGGCCCACGTGGTGGATATCGTGAACCCATGGCGCGCAGATCGCGTTGTCAATCGACCTTCTCCGGATGCCATGCTGGCAAACGCCCCGGCACGGGAAAGGGATTTCCTCAAAGTTCCGAAGATAATTGAATGAGCCTCCACTCTCTAACCCTTCACGAGCTGCGCGGAAAACTCAAAAAGCGCGAGGTCTCCTCTGGTGAGGCCACCGAGTCGGTTTTCCGCCGGATCTCGGCCACGGAGGATAAGGTTCACTCCTATATCACGCTTTGCCATGAAACGGCCGTTGCCGAGGCGAAGCAAGCCGACCAACAGCTCAAGAAAGGCGGAGAATTCCCACCCCTGCTTGGCATCCCCATCGCCCTCAAGGATATCTTTCTCACCCGCGGGGTGTTAACGACTTGTGCCTCTAAGATCCTGGGCAACTTCATTCCCCCCTATGACAGCACCACGGGTAGGAAACTAAAGGAAGCCGGAGCGGTCACCGTTGGGAAAACCAACATGGATGAGTTTGCCATGGGCTCCTCGACGGAAAACTCCGCCTACGCCATAACCCGCAACCCCTGGAAATTGGATCGGGTTCCAGGAGGCTCTTCCGGCGGATCGGCGGCGGCCGTGACCGCGGATCAATGCATCGCTGCGCTGGGCACGGACACGGGAGGCTCTATCCGCCAGCCCGCAGCCTGCTGCGGGATTGTCGGCCTGAAGCCCACTTATGGCCGGGTGAGCCGCTACGGCATCATCGCCTTCGCCTCTTCCCTGGATCAGGTCGGTCCTATGACCAAGGACATAACCGATTGCGCGCTGATGCTGGAGACAATCGCCGGCTTTGACCCATCCGATTCCACCTCGGTGAACATCCCGGTTCCCCCCTACGCCGCCTTTCTCAACGGCGATGTCAAAGGATTAACGGTCGGAATACCCAAAGAGTATTTCGTCCCGGGAATGCAGCCGGAAGTGGAGCGCGCCGTCAAAGAAGGAATCCGGGTGCTGGAGAAAAGCGGGGTCAGAGTAGAGGAGATTTCTCTACCCCACACGGAGTACGCGGTAGCAGTCTACTACATCATCGCTACGGCCGAGGCCAGCTCGAACCTGGCGCGCTACGACGGGATGAAATATGGATATCGCGCCTCCGCCGGCGATCTCACAGAGACCTACATGAAGAGCAGGGAGGAAGGATTCGGACCGGAGGTCAAGCGGCGGATAATGCTGGGGACATACGCCCTATCCGCCGGCTATTACGATGCTTATTATCTCAAGGCCCAGAGAGTCAGGACGCTGATCAAGAAGGATTTCGAGGAAGCATTTAAAAAATGCGACGCGATTATCACCCCGACGGCGCCGACTACGGCCTTTCGGATCGGAGAAAAAACTCAGGACCCGCTGCAGATGTATCTTTCGGACATACTTACCATCTCGGTGAACCTCGCCGGACTCCCGGGCCTTTCTCTTCCCTGCGGCTTCGATTCGGAAGAGCTGCCCATTGGCATGCAGATCATCGGCAAACACTTTGACGAAGCCACGATCCTCAGAATCGGATTCGCCTACGAGCAGGCCACGGAATGGCATAAGAGAAAACCGATACTTTAAAGGCAAAATGAAAAGTGCAAAGTGAAAAATGCAAAATAGAAACGTAAGAACCAAACTAAGGCCCTTCGCCGATTTTAACTTTTACAATTTGCAATTTGCATTTTGCATTGGAGCGTCCTATGCCGTTTGAGCCTGTCATCGGCCTTGAAGTCCACGCCCAGCTTTTAACCGAATCAAAGATCTTCTGCGGCTGTTCGACCCGCTTTGGGGTGGAGCCCAATCAAAACACCTGCCCGGTCTGCATGGGACTCCCCGGGGTCTTGCCGGTGCTCAATAAAAAGGTTGTCGAGTTCGCCGTTCGCACGGGGTTGGCCACCCATTGTGAAATCGCCCGCTCCAGCCGCTGGGCGAGGAAAAACTATTTCTATCCAGACCTCCCCAAAGGTTACCAGATCAGCCAGTATGAGTTCCCTCTCTGCCTCAATGGATATATCGACATCGAGACGGAGGCGGGGAAAAAGAGAGTCCGGCTCACCCGCATCCACATGGAGGAAGACGCGGGGAAAAACATCCACGAAGTCCGCGGCGATTATAGCCTGGTGGATCTAAACCGGGCCGGGGTTCCGCTTATGGAGATCGTCAGCGAGCCCGACATCGCCAGCGCGGAAGAGGCCGGCCGCTATCTCAAGAACCTGAGAGCCACCTTGCAATACCTGGAGGTCTGCGACGGCAACATGGAGGAAGGCTCCTTCCGCTGCGACGCCAACATCTCCGTGCGCCCACGGGGCGCCAGCGAGTTGGGCACCAAGGTCGAAATCAAGAATATGAACTCCTTCAAGGCGGTGGAAAAGGCCCTGGAATATGAGATCCACAGGCAGATCGAGGTTTTGTCGGAGGGAGGCAAGCTTATCCAGGAGACCCGGCTCTGGGACGCCGAGCGTGAAGTGACCCGCTCCATGCGTTCGAAAGAGTTTGCTCATGATTACCGTTATTTTCCGGAACCGGACCTCCTCCCCCTGATCGTTGATGACCAATGGATCGAAGAGCTCAGGGCCGGCCTCCCGGAACTCCCCGAGAGGCGAAAGGAACGTTTTGTATCTCAATACGGTCTCCCTCTCTACGATGCCGAAATCCTTACCAGCCGGCGCGACGTGGCGGACTACTTTGAGGCCGCGGCTAAGATTCACTCCAATTTCAAGGCGCTCAGCAACTGGGTCATGGGCGATCTCTTCCGCGTTATTAAGGAAAGAAAACTTGACGAAAAGCTCTGCATTACCTCATGGCCCGTCCCGCCTCAGCATTTAGCCGGGATGGTGCGGATGATCGATGAAGGGAAAATCAGCGGCAAAATGGCCAAGACTCTCTTCGAAGAGATGCTGGAAAAGGGGGAATCTCCGGACAAGATCGTTCGGGAGCAGGGTCTGGAGCAGGTTTCGGACACCAGCAGCATTGAAAAGGCGGTCGAGCAGGTGCTGGCTGCCCATCCTCAGCAGGTATCCGACTACCGCGCCGGCAAAGATAAGGTGTTCGGCTTTTTCGTCGGACAGGTGATGAAAGCGACCCAGGGCAAGGCCAGCCCGCAGATGGTCAACGAAATCCTCAAGAGAAAACTTGAGAATTGAGGATTGAGGATAGCGCAGGGAATGGCGCTTATAGTAAGTTTTCGCGATTTGGATGTATATAAGCTCGCCCGCGAACAGGCTTGGAGAATATTCACGATCACGAAGTTGTTTCCCAAGGAGGAAAGGTACTCGCTGACAGATCAAATACGTCGCTCGTCACGCGCAGTTGACGCTTTGATTGCCGAAGCCTGGGCAAGGCGAAGGTATCGGGCCGCCTTCGTCAACAAAATCAACGAGGCGATGGGAGAAGCGATGGAAACTCAGGCCTGGCTGGACCAAGCTTATGATTGTCGCTACCTAGACCGCGAGCAGCATCACGAACTGGATGGGGCGTGGCAGCATATTGGCGCAATGTTGAACAAAATGATCGACCGTGCAGATGACTTCTGTAAAGTTTCGAGAAAATAACGGCCCGCTTGCGTCGCGCGATCCTCTATCCTCTACCCTCTATTTTCGATTCTCGGTTTTTGTCCCGCTAGAAGCGCCATGTGACGCTGGTGGTGACCACATGCCGGTCGTACTCGAACGAAGAGATGTTGGTCCTGTTTTTGTTGTAGAGATATTCCAGAGCTACTGTAAAGTCGGTCCAGAAATCCATGGCCAGTCCTGCAAGGTGGGTCGCTTCCCGGTCTCCCCTATGCACGGTGCCGGTAGCGCTCGTCGGTAGCTGGCTGTGCTGGAATTTGTGATAGCGCCAGTGACGATCTAAATCGTACCGGAATTTAATATCCCACCAAGGAAGGGTATATTGGACGCCAAAGAGCAGGCGGTTGCCCCAATAAATCCAGTTTTCACCCTCGGCATCGTCAACGTCGTACTGGTAGCCTAATTTGACGTAGTGCTTCCCTTCCTCGAAAAGGAGGTAGTGGAGCGGCCCGACCATATGGTTCAGACCGTCCCGCACTTCACGATTAGCCAGGTCGTTGTCTCTGAAGAAGTTCTTCACCTGCAGGCGGTACTGGAAAGTCGTCAGGTTGTTGGGGGTTTCCACTATGGTCAAATAGGGATTCACGATCCAGCGCTCGGTGAACCTTCTGTTGCCCAGCATGATGAAGTCATACGTGGTCTGCAGTCCCAAGACGTAGGACAAATCCCCAAAGGCGCTTGCCACGGTGCCCCGCCTGTTGATGCCGATAGTCGGAGTATGGCTTTGGGTGTTGAAATTGTCGAGATGGTCGTTATAGGTCTGGAGAAATCTGTAGGAAGTATCTCCCTCCCAGTCGGGTGTCTTGAGAAATTTATAGGCAAGATTGACGCTCGCAAGCTGTCCTTCGCTCCTTTGCCTGCGGTTTCCCTCGCGGATAGTGGTCGCCGTGTCGTCGATGCTCCGATTCGGGATCACGGGGACGTTGGTATCGTAAAAGAGGCCCAGCCTCAGCTCGCCGCGAAAAAACTTCTCTCGCTGCGCCGCCCGCTCCAGGATCTCGCCAAACCGTTGGGCCGGCGCCGTAAGCGGAGAAGCCGGCTGGAGCCTGAGGGCATCCTCTACCTCGGCCCTGGCCTCGCGCGGAAAACCCAAGGCGCTCAACGCCAGCCCGGCGTAGAAGCGGCCCAACTGGGCGAAATTGTCGTCGCTCGGGACATTGCCCCTCAGAAGCGCCAGCGCCTCGCGATAATTTTTCTTGCGATATTCGATGAAGCCCAGGTAGTAGCCTATGTTCGGGCGTGTGGGCTCGAACTGGTAGACCTGTCTGAGCAGAGGCTCGGCCTTGTCGTATTCTTTTTGATTGAAATAGAGAGCGCCCAGTTGGAAGAGCACATCGAAGTCGTCAGGGCGCATCTGCCTGGCCTTATCCAAGACCGCCTGGGCATCGCCTGTCCGGCCGAGGGCGACATACGTAAGACCTTGATAATAGAGAGCGTCTACGTTTTCCGGATTAAGACGCGAAGCCTCCTGGAATTCTTTAAGCGCCTCCTCAAACTTTTTGTCCTGATAAGCGATCAGCCCCCGATCCACGAAGACCGTAGCTTCGATCGCCCCCTCCGGCTGAGCCTGTGCCCATGCAATGGAAGGCTCTATGACACACAAGAGGCCATAGATACATTGTATTACTACTGCCCAACGAAGTGATTTCCGTTCCATCATCCTATCCCCTAACCTTGACCCTGTAGTTAGCGCGGAGGCAGACCAGTATTGCAATTAAACAATGTTACTATTATTATTTGCACCGTTTGTCAACCAAAAAATCACCGCCTGGGGAGGTGCCTCTTATGCGCAAGGGGTTGGTTTTTATAACGGTTTTCATCTTCTACGCTGCTCAATGCGTTCCTGTCTCAGCTCAGGGCTCGCCGGCGCAGGCGCCGGTCGGCCGCTATCAGCTCGTTTCCGTGTCCGCAGCGCAGCAAGCCGGGGTCTTCCTGGTTGACACGGCAACCGGATGCACCTGGCAACTCGGCCGGAATCAGGAGACCAACCGGCTCACCTTCGTCGAGATGGATGTCGAGAACCTGCACTGGAGCTGGGGCAGCGGCGCGCAGCAGAAACTGGCGCAG
>MGRY01000015.1:0-5650 GCA_001799045.1 Deltaproteobacteria bacterium RIFCSPLOWO2_02_56_12
CGGGAAACCGGCGAGACTTATGGCAGAAAGAGAAGATGAAGGCAGATTCAAAGGTTTAATCGTTCAAAGGTTCAAGGACCGATTCGCAACGGCTTTTGAACTTTGATCCCTTGAACCTTGAACCCTTTGAACTGTTTAACCATTGAACTTTTGAGCTGATTGAACCTTGAACTATTGAACACGGGCGGCCGTCCGTTGCAAACCACTTTGAACGAAAAAAAGCAGGCAAAGATATACGAAAGAATTATCGAACTAATTACACAGGTTCAGCCAGGGGTTTTCTCCTCGATGAAGGCGTCGAAAATCGTTGAACTCTTTAAGCTCGGCGAAGGTAAGCCGCCTGTGCTTGAGTTCGTACGAGCGACATTGCAGACGGCTTCTACTCGTTTCTTGGCTTTACTCGGCTGATGTCCGCGAACGCGATCCGGAAGGGCATAGCCGAAGGTGCTGCGAATGGCGCCTTCGGTTATACGGCAGGCTCAGTGCCCAGCCTTGGGCCCGACGGCAAGTATCAAGTTATTATCAACAAGATTCGTTTTGGTCCTCCGCAGGCGTCAGACGACGAAATTGATCTTGAAACCGGCTTCCTCATGATGCCGCAAGCAATTCCGGAGCCGGCTCCCCAACCAGGGGAACCACTACCGGTTCCTGGAGGTTCTGGCGGTGGTCCAGGAACAGGGCCGATTCCACCTGAGCCAACGCCACAAGAGCTTCCCCTTGGCTCAAAGGAGAAGATAGTCGAGCTAACATTTACAGCCGACAGAAATCAACTGTTCACGGCCTGGAATGCTGTCGCCAACCTAGCAGATCTCGCCGGGAGCGTAACAGTTACAGTGAAGGCCGAGTCTGAAAAAGGCTTTGACCAAAGTAAACTACGCAACGGAGTCCTTGAGCCGCTAGAGGAAGCAGATCTGATCGAAGACAAGAAATAGTGAGAGATACAGGGAAGAATTGAAGCAAGGCGGCAATTTCCACTGGCGGCGGCGCGTAGCACCCGCCCTGTGGGGCGGGCGAGGATTGAAACGGGTAAGTCTTAGCAATGTATTCCGAGACGAACTGTGGAAAAAGGGCTTGTCAGGAGGCCTGCCTATCGCCTAGAATCGGGCAAACTCGATATAGCAGATCTGTATGCAACTCTTGACCGATTTCTTTTCTTAATCGAATAACAGGAGGGTGACTAAGATGTTGGTAGAACATCATGCGAAAGAGAAAGTGTTCTGGCCCGATGGTTGCCGCCTGGCGGTGGCGTTGACGTTTGACTTTCAAGGCGGAGAGGATGTCAGGCCGGACCGCAACGGACGGATGAATCACGAAGAATGGACCCAGGCGGAGTACGGGCCGAACACGGGAATCTGGCGAATTCTCAGGATTTTAGAGGAGAACAAAGTCAAGGCAACCTTTATGGTCTGCGGCGGCATTGCCGAGAGGTATCCTGAAGCAGTCAAGGCTATCGTCCAAAAAGGGCACGAGATTGCCGGGCACGGATATCATCATGAGGTCGCCCGGGATCTGTCGAAAGAGGAGGAGAGGGAAGTGATCCGGCGCACCACGGAGATGATTCGGAACAGAACGGGAAAGCGTCCCGTAGGGTGGCGCTCGTGCACCCAGAGCCCCAATAGTTTGGAGCTGCTCATGGAGCAGGGATATCTGTGGAACAGCAATTCCTTTTCCCATGATCTCCCTTTTGTCTGGGAGAATGGGAACAGCAAGCTGGTAGAGCTTCCGCGTCAGCCTTTCGGCGATGGCAGGGTTTACGGTCATAGGGATTCAGGCAACCCGAATGACGCGCTGATGGTATGGAAGCCTTTCTTCGATGAGCTCTATGAGGAATCAAAAGCGGCTCCCACCTTTTGCCCGTTTCAATTCCATCCGTACATTTCCAGCCGGCCGGGCAGGGCAAAGGCCCTGAGAGGTCTGATCCAGTACATGAAGAAACAGAAGGGCGTGTGGCTCGCGACCGGGAGCGAAGTGGCGGAATGGTGGCTCAAGCAGGGCTTTTCCAGCGGGCTGGCGCGTAAAACCGCAGGCCGGGTTGCGGTTAGTTCTTAATTCCGCCACCGCTTTCTTGACAAAACAACAGGTGAAACGTATGGTAATTGCCATCATTGCCAGTAGCTATTGAGTGTTTTAAGGAGGAATGAATGGCTCGTGCGGAGAAAGTTGGAGTATCTGATGCGAGAGTAGCCTATCGGGGCCTGCGCGATTGGCTGGAGCAGGTGGATCGAATGGGCGAGCTGTTGAAGATCAACGGCGCCCACTGGGATAAGGAGATGGGCTCCATCACGCAGATGCTCACGGAGAGCAGTAGAGGAAAGGCGCCGGCGATTCTTTTCGATGAAGTGCCGGGCTATGCGAAAGGGTTCAGAACCTTATACGGGCAGTTCTCCTCCATTAAAAGAGTTGCTTTGACCCTGGGCCTGCCGCTTGAGTACGAGAGGAAAGCGGACATCGTCAAGGCCTATCACGAGCGCATGGGAAAGATGACCCTGCTTAAACCCAGGACCGTTAAGACCGGACCGATCCTGGATCACGTCATCGAGGGCGACAAAGTGGACGTGCTCAAGTTCCCCGTTCCGCTTCACCACGAGCTCGATAAGTCCCGATACATCGGCACTGCGGATTTAGTAATCACGAAGGATCCTGACACGGACTGGTACAATCTGGGAGCCTATCGCTGCCAGGTATACGATGAGAGAACGATCGGCTGCCAGATCACTGAGGGGAAGCACGGACGAATCCACCGCGACACATACTTCGAGCGGGGGCAGAGCGCGAAGGTGGTGGTGGTTTGCGGCCAGGACCCTCTCCTCTACATGCTGTCTGCCAGTCCTCTTCCGAAGGGGGTCTCTGAGTATGATTTCGCGGGCGGAATCAGGGGAGAGCCGGTGGAGGTCGTCAAGGGTCCTTATACCGGTTTTCCAATCCCGGCAGATGCGGAAATCGCTGTCGAAGGCGAGATGGTTCCCGGCCAGGCGAAGCCCGAGGGGCCCTTTGGGGAGTGGATGGGATATTACTCCGACGACGTCGTACCCCGTCCTTACATCGATGTGAAGACCGTCCTTTACCGCGACAATCCGATTCTCACGTGCGCGCCGCAGCACAAGCCCGTCGACGAGACCGGTTTACTGAAGGGCATTGCCGGCGCAGCTGAGATCTGGAAGGCGCTCGAGGCTTGTGGACTGCCGGATATCCTCGGCGTGTGGAATCACGAGGGAGGTCCGGCGACACGGTTCACGACGATTCAGATCCGCCAGCGTTATCCCGGTCATGCTCGGAACGTTTTGCACGTTGCCGCGAACTGTTCGGCGGGGGCTTACAACGGGAAATGGACGGTTGTGGTGGACGACGATATCGACTGCTCCGACATTGACCAGGTCCTTTGGGCTATGAGCACACGGTTCGACCCCATTACGGATATCGATCTCGTCCAGAAGGCCTGGTCATCCGGGCGTGACCCGATGTTTCTTCCCGGCAACTTTAACAACCGCATTCTCATCGATGCCTGCATGCCCTATGACCGCAAGCTCAAGGGCAAGTTCCCGACGGTCGTCGACGTGAGCCCGGAGATGAGGACGAAGTTAAGGGCTAAGTTCGCCAAGTTCCTCGCCTCATCCTGAATTGCCCGCTCCTTAAATTACTGCGGATCTTCCAGGTCCACCCCCTTACTCGCTTCCGTGTGTTTGGCCGGCTCGCGCAGAAACAGGAGGACGGCCATCCCCAGCAGGTAGGAGCCCGAGATCACGCTGAAGGCATAGTGAAACCCGGACCTTTCCATAATCCATCCTGTGAGCAGCGTCCAGACGGGCGCCGAGAGAAAGCCGATGAAGTAGTAAAGGCTGAACGCCGCATCCAGGCTCTTTTCGTCGGACACATCGCTTAAAAGCGCCTGCGTGAGCGTCTGGCGGGATGTCACTACTGTGCCGTAGAGGACGAGATTGGCGAGCAGCCCCGCAGACACCGTGGATTGCCACGCGAGCCAGAAAGTCGTAACCGCTGAGAGAAAGAGCGAGACGTGGAGGGTGCGCGCGCGGCTGAAGCGGTCCGAAATCCAGCCCCAAAGAACCGGGCCGGCGAGTCCCCCCATCTGAAGCAAGGTAAAGAGCAGGGCCGCGTGGCTCGCCTCTACATGGAGATCATTGATGAAATGGGGAATCAAGTAGGTGACATTGACTCCCTGTCCTCGTCCCGCGGCGCCGGCCATCAGGACTAGGGAGACGACCAGGATATTCCTGTTCTGCAAACATTTTTTGTAAGCCTGCCATCCTTCGTAAGAGATTCCTGATTTTTTTCCCCGGGCAGAGGCAGGACGGAGCTGGTCGCGAAAGAGAAGACAGGCGGCTCCCAGAATCATACTCGGTATCCCGACCACATAGAAGATTGCCCGCCACCCCATGTAGACTAAAAGAAAGCCTGCGAAAATCGGCGCCAGAAGGGTGCCAAGGTTGCCTGCGATGCTATGGACGGCCAGGGCCTGTCCTCGAGATCCGCCGTAATACGATGCGAGTATGGTCGATCCGACCGGGTGCTGGGGACTGGAACCGACTCCGCCGAACAGCCGCGTGCCCAGGACGAATTGATAGCTGGGAGCGAATCCCGTGGCCACGACGGAAAGGCCCAGCGCGATGTTGCCGAGGCCCAGCACTACAGCCCTTCTGACGCGGGCGGCGATGAAGCCGTAAAGGGCTTGAAGCAAACTGCCGACCATGTTGTAGGCGGCGGTGAGAATGCCGATCTCGACGTAGCCAAAACCCAGCTCTTTCATCATAAAGGGGTAGAGCACGCCGATCATGGAGGACTGAAAATGGTTTAAAAGATGAGTGCCGCAGACGATACCGAAAACAGCTTTGCGCTCTAAAGATCTGTCCTTCGAGGCGGGTTTTTCTTCTTGCATTACTGCTCCCGGGTGTCAAAGCTGAAAAGAGATTTGGTCCGCCAATATAGACTTTTTGAGAGTGATTGCAAAGCGGCCTCTTTAACTTTCTCCCTACTTTGCGTTAATATCGCGCTTCATCCATTTATTCAGAGGAGGGGGTACCATGGCGTCATACACGAGTTGGAGAGGGATCGTGGGTTTAATCAAGCCGACGATGAGACCGGGATCGTTGGAAGAGTTTATTCGTCTGCTTCCCGAGGGAATAGGAGTACTGCCTCTTTTTCTCGGTATCCAGCGCGGGACGGAAGACGAGTTTCGCGGGGTTCTGAAAGCATTTGAAGCGAAGGTGGGAGAGCTGGCGGAGTTAAAGGTCGATATCATCCATCCCGAAGGGGCACCGCCCTTTATGGTACATGGCTATGAGGGAGAAGGGAAAATTGTCAAAGACTGGGAGCAGAAGTATAAGGTTCCGATTGTCACTGCGGGCATGACCCAGGTCGAGGCGTTGCAGGCTCTGAAGGTGAAAAAGATTTTGGGAGTTACCTATTTTACGGGAAAGATCAACGATACCTTTTCCCGCTACTTTGCCGGCGCCGGTTTTGATGTCCTTGCGATGGAGGGAATTTCTGTCGCCTTTGAGGATGTAGGAAAACTATCTTCTCAGGAGGTCTATGCCCATACCCGGAGGGCATTTTTAAAGCATCGCGGAGCGGACGCTATCTACATGCTTGGATCAGGCTGGCGCACGCTGGACATCATTCATCTGCTGGAGGAGGA
>MGRY01000015.1:5690-14791 GCA_001799045.1 Deltaproteobacteria bacterium RIFCSPLOWO2_02_56_12
TGGGCTATACAGAAGCGGTTGCATGTGAGACAGCCGGTGAAAGGGTACGGACAACTTTTGGAGGAAATGCCCTAGAACTTTACGAATATATCCTTGGCCTCGTCGCCGGTAAGCTGTTTGATGGTGGTGATCCGGTCGCTGAATTCTTTTAGTGTTCCCAAGGAACTGGAGCCGACGTCGATCAGGATCGAGAAAAGGGAGAAGCCGAGTTTTTCTTTTTCATCGCGGAATTCCTCCGCCCATTCGGGCGCAACCTGGCATTCGCCGTCGGTGATGAAGACAATATCACCTTTTTTGTAGCGCGATTGTTTCAAACATTCGAGGGCGGCATCCAGGGGTTTCTGGAAGTCGGTGCCGCCGCCGGGAAAAAATTCCGCCAGGTCCATCACTTTTTTCATCTCAACCTGGTAGTGTTCTCTGGGATTCATGTCGAGCACCTGGAGCGGGGTGTCTTCCGAGGAAAAACAGATGGAGCGGAAGAGCCGGCGCTGGCGGCGGGCGATTTCGAGCAGGGTAAGCGTCACCGCCTTGGACCAGATCTCCTTTTCGCCGGCCATCGAAGAGCTGCCATCCAGGCAGACCACCATCGGCCCTTTCCCTTTCTCCTCGATTCCCTTCAGGGAGTACTGGAGAAGTTCCTGATCCAGGAGGCGGCGGTAAAAATCCTTGCGCAGGATCGGATGGTGCAGGGTCAGGAGCTCGTGGGGAAGAAGGCGGTTCAGAAAATCACCCCGCTCCACTTCCAGGATCTCCTCGCTGGAGCGCTCGAAGATCTTCTTGCGCAGCGCCAAGGCGTGAAATTTCATCCGGCCAACCATTTTAGCAAGCTTCTTCAGTTTCTCATTCCCGGCAAGCCTCTTGCCCAGTTCCAGCTTCTGCCCGGGAGGGGAACGATAGCCCGTTCCCAGAGTTAAGCCCCAATGCTCCGCCTCCTCCGAGGCCTCCTCAAGCTGTTGGGCCACCTTGATCGCCTCCGCCTGGAAGCGGTTCGCAGCTTGCGGCTCAAGCCGTGTTAGTTCCTCCTTCAGCCTCGCTGCCTTGTGACGCAGGAGGGCTTCGGCGCCATCGGATTCCCCCTCTAATCTGTCCTTGGCCTTTTCTATGAGCTTCTTCGCTTGATCGGAGAGTTGCTCTCCGGAAAGATTCTCAGTCTCAGTCAGCTCCCCCCTCTTTTCCTCCAGTATCTCCTCCTGTTTTTGTATGTCCCACAGGTCGAGCATGTCGCGGCGGGTAAGGACCTTCTCCGATTTGAGCAGAGAGAGGAGCGCCTCGCCCAGGAGAAGGGCGCAGAGTCCGCTCTTGGCCTCATCCAGGAGCGTTAACTCGCGCAGGATGCGATAGAGATCCCCATTGTGCAGGGCGTTTAGCAGAATGCGGTTGAAAAGGGCGCTTGGCAGGACATCCCGGTCGCGCATAAAGATGATGTTATTTTTGAAAAATAGGCAGAAAAGATCTTGCAGCAGCGATGGAAAATGGGGGATGAAAGTAGAGCCGTTTTCCTCCAGAGCGCGCAGGGAAGAAGCCTCAGAGCGGAGATTGCCATAGGCCCTCCGGTCATAGGCATCGCTCTCAATCCAGCAAATGTTTTGCGCTAAGGGCTGGAGAGTTCTCTTTGGGGCGGTAATCTTTTTTCGTCTTGGTGGCATTAGGTGGTTACTAATAACTAAAACTTCTCCAGCAGCTGCTTTTGCATCTCCTCGATCTCCTCCTTGACGGCGCCCACGCGCTCCGGAGGCCGGCCGAGTTTTTGCGCCTTCTCCAGGATTTGGTCAACCTTGGCCAGTATATTCCGGAGTTTGGTGTGAACCTCGATGAGGGCCCGCGCGCGCTCGTCGCTGGTTGCCCACGGACGCAGGGCGGAATCCCGTATCTCCCGCGACTCGTAAAGGAGTTCTTTGACTTCCTCTTCGTAACCCAAAAGCAGCTCACGAATGGTATCGCGGACCTGAGGCTGCTCTCCCGGGTCGCGCCACAGCACGTGCTCCAGGAAAAAGAGGTTTTTTTCCGTGACCTCGTTCCCTCCCGCTAGATAGGCGTGGGCTTGGAGCAGGGAGAGGGATTGCCGGTAGCGCCGGTCCGAGGCGACAATATTTTTCTTCCCAAGCTCCCGTCGGATGTCGGCAACGGTTCGGTAGACATAGCCGGGTATGGAGATGTCGCGGACCTGCCTCTGCATTCCGCAGAGTTCCTCCAGGCTCAATGTGGTGCGCTCGGTTTGCGAAGGGCTCTCGAGCATCCTGAGAAAGCGGAAATCTTCTTCGATGTACTTCACCACGAAGCGGAGGAGAAAGCGGTCGTAGAGAGCCAGCAGCTCGTCGTCCTCAGGCAGCTCATTGCTCGCGCCAAATAGGGTAAGCAGCGGGACCGAGACAACCTCTTTGCCGTTGTGAAAGATCCGTTCGTTAATGAGAGACAGGATGGCGTTCAGAATAGACGAGTTCGCCTTGAAGACTTCATCGAGAAAGGCGATGTGCGCTTCCGGGAGCTTGTGCGCAGTGACCCTGCGGTAATCATCCTGCTCCAAGGCCTTGAGGCTTACCGCCCCGAAGATTTCCTCCGGAGTGCTGAAGCGGGTCAGAAGCCACTGAAAGTAATTCGCCCCCTGGATGCGGCGGCAGATCTCGTCGGCGAGCATCGATTTTGCGGTTCCGGGAGGACCGATGATCAGCACGTGCTGGGAGGCGAGCAGGGCGGAAAGGGCGCCATCGATCAGCTCGCCACGTTCGAGGAAGGTCTGTTTTAGCTCTTCGCGGATCTTTTTGAGTTTTTCTTGCACTGTCATTACCCGGTCGTTACGGTAGCAAATAGCGCGGATATAGACAAACTATTCATTTTGCTGCCAGCGGCCGGTTTAACCAGGTCGGGCCATAATCCGTTGGTAAGGTCGCAACACCTTGGAAACCCTGGCCGTCGAGAAGGCGGCGGGTGCAAGGCGGAGCGAGGGATCGCACCGGAGCGTACAGGGGAGGTACGTGAGGATGCGAGCCCGAAGCGACAACGCAGCAAGCGTCCCTTATCGACGGATCAGGGTCGGGTGTCTTGGCTTGACAGTCACAAAGGAATGGTGGAAATATTCGCTCTGGTCACGGACAAGGCTAATCAGCCATTCCCGTAAGAGATCGATCGAAAAATTTTAAGACACCGTGCTGCGATCCGGATGAAAACCGGGGGTGGCGCAAAGGAGAGGATATGTCACATGCGTTGGAAGGAATAAGAGTCTTGGACTTGAGCAGTTATATCGCGGGCCCGTTCGCTACAATGCTGCTGGGCGACCTGGGAGCGGAAATCCTTAAAGTGGAGGTTCCCGGGGAAGGTGATCCGTTTCGAAGCTGGGAGAAAGAACCAAAGGATTACAGCCCGCTTTTCTGTAGCTTTAACCGGAACAAAAAAAGCCTGACCCTTAATTTAAGAAGCCAGGAGGGGAAAAAGATTTTTTTGCGCCTTGCCCGGGAAGCGGATGTGATCGTCGAGAATTTCCGTCCCGGAGTAGTGGATCGCCTGGGGATTGGTTACGAAGCGCTGAGGGAGGACAATCCCCGGATCATCTATTGCTCGATATCAGCCTTTGGCCAGAATGGACCCTACCGGGATAGGCCCGGATATGACACTATCGGCCAGGCGCTTAGCGGGCTCCTGAGTATATTGACGGATCTGAGATCTCCCAATGGGCCAGGCGCCCCTTTTTCCGATCATCTGGGGGGAATTTATGGTTGCTACGGGATCCTGGCCGCCCTCATGGCGCGGGAGCGCACGGGAAAGGGGCAGAAGGTGGAAACTTCTCTTCTAGAGGCGACCATGAGCTTTATCGGTTACACCATCACTCAATATTTAGCTACAGGAGAAGTTCCGACTATGGTGAGTCGCCTGCACCAGGCTCAGGTTTATGCCTTTGTAGCGGGCGATGGGCTGGCTTTTGTAGTTCATCTTTCTCACCCTAAGAAGTTCTGGACCGGCCTCACAGAAGTAGTTGAACTTCCCGATCTCGGGGAGGATCCTCGCTTTAAGGATCGTGAAGGTAGGATGAAGCACTACGACCTTATTCGAGAGATCCTGCAAAAAGTTTTTAAAAACGGCCCCCGGGACCATTGGTTGAAACTGCTCGAAGAAAAGGATGTCCCCAGCGCGCCGCTTCGGACCTTCGATGAGGTGTTCGATGATCCTCAGGTGCGCTACCTTGACCGATTGGTCGGACTCAACGCCCCCGGGTTAGGGACTATTCAGATGGTGAAAAACGGGGTCACCCTGAGCGAAACACCGGCGGAAATCTCAACGCGGCCTCCCAGGCTGGGCGAGAACACGGAGGAAACCCTTCACCGCTTGGGGTATGGGCCCAAGGAGATTAGTGACTTGAGAGAGAAGGGAGTCATATAAAAAATGCCTCACTATCAAGGTAGCGGTGATTATGAATCCTGAGATTATCGTAGGGCAAAGAAAGGCGATGGCCGAAAGAGGGCTGGATGCCCTTATTTCGATGTCCCCTGAAAATGTAACCTACACCACGGGAATTGTCGTTCCCTCGCAGTCCTTGATGCGCTGGCGGCATGCGATTGCCGTGGTTACTGCCGGCGGAGAGATCACCATGGTGGTGATCGATATGGAGGAGACAACGGTCCGGGCGCATAGCGGAATAAAAGGGCTTAGAGTCTATCGGGAATTCACCGAAGACCCCATGGACAAGCTCTGCGAGTCCCTGAAGAATCTGAAGCTCGAGCAGGCGAAGATCGGTATCGAGATGGAATATATTCCGGGGAAGGATCTGGCCACGCTCCGGCAAAAACTCCCTGGCGCCGTATTGGTCGCGGCCGACGTTATTTTCCAGGAGCTTCGCCAGGTCAAGAGCCGTGAAGAGTTGGATCTCCTGCGCGGTTTAAGCAAGATTACCGACAAGGCGATCTGCGACACCCTCAAGCATGCGCGAGCGGGGATGACGGAGATGGACCTGGCGGGACTTTTGGTCGGCGGGATTTTTGCCGCTGGAGCGGAACAGTTCAAGCTCATGATCATCGCCTCCGGTGAGAGAAGCCGGTTTCCGAATGTCGGGCCGACCCAACGAGCGATCCAAACAGGGGACATTATCCGGATGGAGATTTTCGGCGTGAAGAGCGGTTACCATGCAGGCGTCTGCCGTACGGCGGTTGTGGGGAGTCCTACGCCGGAACAGGAAAAGATCTGGGGGAATCTCATTCAATGCAAATATCTGGTTATGGACTTGATCAAACCTGGGGCCGGTTGTAAGGATATCTATCTGAAGTTTTTAAAGAAATTCAGCGAGCTTGGCTTTGAGCCGATCAGCTTTGTGGGCCACGGCATCGGCCTCTTTCTCCACGAGGAGCCTTATCTGGGGCGCTACGGCGACAAGACTTTGCAGGAGGGGATGGTTCTTGCCATCGAGCCGCTGGTCTTTATCCCGGAAAGGATGGGATTGCAGAACAAGGACATGATCGCCGTCACCAAGAACGGATGTGAGCTTCTCTCGGACTATACCCCGACGGACAGGCTGATTCGGGTGGGGTGAAATTGGAGAGAGGGACCTCCCCGCCCTCTTGGCTCACCGTCTCGTCGGCTGGAAGGTTCGTTCAGGGACTTACCTCGCGCGCCGAAAGCAATAGAGTTGTGGGTTCTTTGAACCTGCACGACTGGTGCTTTCGGCTTGCTCGGCAAGCCCCCTCACTCATGAAGTCCGGCTCTGAGAGAGTTCCAACGCCTCCGAGCCGATGTTCGCTTACGAGGACAGGAAGGTCCCTGGGATGAAAGAGGTCTGAATGCCTTTCTGAGGAACGGAGGAGTGGAAAGCGACCGAGGGGAGCGCGAGTGAGGCTGCGGACGTCCGACTAGGAAGGTTCGGTTAAAGCACAGCTCCATCGGCCGCAGCCGAGAGCGCGTTCCCCGAGGGAGCTTCTCTGCGTGAGCTTATGCGATGAAGATAACGCGCATCGAAACGATTCCCATAAGGCTGCCCACTCGCAGAGTTCATCAGTGGGCCAGCCTCACCACACCTATTGGCGTCTATGTCATCGTCAAATTGAAAACCGATGAGGGGCTGGTCGGTCTGGGGGAGGCGCCGGTGCTGAAGGACTGGGGCGGTGACCACATGAAATACTACGGGGAAACTCCCAAGACGACCGTTCACATTATAAATGATATTCTTGCTCCGGCGCTGGAAGGGAAGGATCCTAGTCAAATCGCGGCGCTCCACACGCTGATGGATCAAGCCATTAAAGGTTATCCCTATTGCAAGGCAGCCATCGACATGGCGCTTTACGACGTCGTCGGGAAGGGACTCAAGATACCTGCCTATCAACTCCTAGGTGGCTGTTACCGGGAGCGCGTCACGATAGCCCACAGCATCGGGCTGATGGAGATCGATAAGGCAGTGGAAGAGGCGCTGCAGGTAAAAGATGAAGGCATCAAGGCGATCAAGCTCAAGGGCGGTCAGGAGCCGAAGCGCGATGTGGAGCTGGTAAGGCGGATCCGAAAGGCGATCGGCACGGAGATCCAGGTCGCGGTGGATGCCAACCAGGGCTATCCCGCGCCGAAAGTCGCGGTGCAGGTTATTAAGGCGATGGAAGAATACGGCATCCGTTATATGGAACAGCCGGTGGAAGGTATCGATGCGATGGCTCAAGTTGCGCGGAGGGTCGCTACGCCGATTATGGCGGACGAGAGCGCGTGGACACCGCAGGACGTTTTGGAAATCGTTCGGAAAAGGGCCGCGGAGATTATCTCCCTTTATACCACGAAGCCGGGCGGCCTCTTTAAGGCAAAAAAGGTCGCAGCCGTAGCCGAGGCGGGGGGCCTTCAGTGCAACGTCAACGGTTCCGTCGAGACGGGAGTCGGCAATGCCGCCAATCTCCATCTGGCTGCCTCTACCGCGGTGGCATCGCTGCCGTGCGTAGTGCCGGTATCGACCCCAAAGGGAAAAGGGAAAAAGGGCATAGCCGGAATATACTATCAGGACGACGTTATCGCCGAACCCTTTGAGTATAGAGACGGAGATATCGTTGTTTCCTCCAAGCCGGGCCTGGGAGTGGAGTTGGACGAGGAGAAGCTGGAGCATTACCGAGTGAAATAAGCACGAAGATCGAGAATGGAAGATAGAGGATCGCATTTGCTATCTTCAATCCTCTATCCTCGATTGTGTCTTTAAGTATGGACATTCGCACGATTGCAGTACTAGGGGCGGGCAACGGCGGCTCGGCCGCTGCCGCGGATCTAACCCTCAGGGGTTACGAAGTGCGTCTTTACTCCCGCTCCGAAAGCACGCTTCGGCCGATCGTGGAACGCGGCGGTATTATGCTCGTCGAGGCCGGGAAAGAATCCTTCGCGCGCCCGCAGCTGGTGACATCCAATATGGCGGAGGCGGTTGGCGGCGCGGAGCTGATCATGATCACCGCCCCATCCAGTGCTCACGAAGGGCTGACGGCGAGCCTGACGCCTCATCTAAGGGACGGCCAGATTATCTTCCTCAACCCCGGTCACACAGGAGGCTGTTTGCACTTGGCCTCCGTCTTGAGAGAACGGGGGTTCGAGGGCAAGATTCGGAGTTGCGAGACTGTGACGCTGACTTATATTTGCCGGCTGACAGAGCCGGCAAGGGTAGAGATCTACCGGCGGACCACGCATCTCGGCTGTGCCGCCTTTCCCGGGAAATTTACTCCCGAGCTGGTAGGGGAGATAGGAAAGATTTACCCTGACATTATCGCGGCAGGGAATGTCCTGGAGACGGGGTTATCGAATATTAACGCTATCATGCATCCGGCCGGGATGATAGGAAATGCGGGCCGGATAGAGGAAGATGGGGGAGATTTTTGTTTTTACAGTGAGGGGATCACGCCCGCCATCGCGCGGCTCATCAGCGCGGTAGATCGAGAACGGCTCCGGATTGTTAACAGGCTAGGGCTGGCGCCTCTGAGCTTTGTTGAGATCTTTTATCAGGCCGGGCTTACCACGGAAGCAGCGCGCGCGAGCCAGTCGGTTTACCAGGCAATCCGTGAGAGCGCTCCGAACCGAACGATCAAATCACCGGCCACGCTCAACCACCGGTACCTGAATGAAGATGTCGGTTACGGTCTGGTGCCGATGGCACAGATCGGGAGGCTGGTCGGGATCGGGACCCCGGTGATTGATGCCCTTATCACCATCGCCTCGGAGATCAACCAGGCTCCGTACCTTACCGACGGTCTCACTTTGAAGAAGATGGGGCTGGATGGAGTAAAATTCAAGGATCTAGAGGCGCTTCTCTTAGAGGGCTTTTAGGAAAGGACTGGGGTATGGCATTGCGCCGGTTGGGACTTTGCTTCGACGGCTTTTATTCGATCAACGAAATGGTCGAGCTCGCGCGCCTCGCAGACGAGGTCGGTATGGAGTCGATCTGGATGTCTGATCACATCTGTTTTCGCGACTCCCTCACATCCGCTACGGCCTTTCTCGCGACCACGAAGAGGATAAAGGTGGTCCCGGTTCCTCTCAGCCCTTACTCAAGACCGCCCATGATGTCTGCCATGGCGCTTGCTACAATGGAGGAACTTGCGCCGGGAAGGGTATGGGCAACGGCGGGCACCGGAAATGCGGCGGCTTTGGAAGAGGCCGGGATCAACGTGACGCGGCCGCTTAAGACGATGCGCGAATACATGCAAGTGTTGCGGAGTTTGTTGAGCGGGGAGACGGTTCACTTTCACGGGGAAGTATTTAACATCAACGGCGCCAAAATGGGATTTAAGCCATCCTCCGTCATTCGCATCTACATGACGGCAGTGAAGCCCAGGATGCTCCGTCTATCCGGGGAGATCGGCGATGGGGTGCTGCTCTCGGCCGGCTGTGCGCCGAAATATATCGCTAAGTGCGTGGAAGAGGTGAAAAAGGGCGCCGAGCGGGCGCGAAAGTCGCTTCGAGAGAGGGATATGGCGGGCTTCATTACCACCTCTGTTTCGGACAACCCAAGAGAAGCTATCGATGCCAGCAAGACCTTTTTGGCCTATATCTTCCGCAATAAGCATCATGCGGAGAATATCCGTATGGGCGGCGGGAAGGTCGATCAGGAGAGTCTGGCGGCGGCGATCGGCAGGAGAGATTGGGAAGGGGCGAAAAAATTGATCAGTGAT
>MGRY01000016.1 GCA_001799045.1 Deltaproteobacteria bacterium RIFCSPLOWO2_02_56_12
GGCGTGATCACGCCGCCCGTCCGTGGATGCGGGGTCAGGTCTTGGACCTTGAATTTCATCTATCACTTCCGACTTTTACGTTTTCGCAATTCCGAAACTCTCGTCGGTGAACTTGTCCTGTTTGCTCAATTGCTCAATTGCGCAATTCCGCAAATACGAAAATGTCCGGAGGTGGACGAGATTTGGGGAGCGGTGTAGTTTGAGGTAGAATAGCGGCATGTTTCAGGTATAAGGAGACGCATATGGCAGCAAAACCGAGGCTCTGGCGAGAGTGGGAGGGATTGCCGGCGGAGGCGCTGGAGGAGGTCGAGGAGAAAAAGGGGCCGGGAGTCTTTTCTGAGCAACGATGAATCGCTGGAAATATCCGTGACCGTCGACGACCTCGGAGCCGCCCTCGAACAATTCCGTGAAATCGCTACCGACTTAGGTGGGAATGGGCCTGAAGTCGATAAGACGTAAACCAAGAAGAAACATTTAATAGGAGCATTGTAGAATATGCCAATCGAGATCGCACTTTGCCGCTTGATGAGATCCCGCGCGATGAACCTTTTCAATATTTGTTCAGAGTTAGATAGCTATTGTGCTCCAATGGGTCCACGATGACCGCATGAGCGTCCGGCGATTTGCACCTGAGGCTGTCGATGTGCTCGACGGCAAGATCCAGCGGATGGCACAGGTATACAAACCGGGGGCCCACAAACGTTTTGCTCTGATCGAACCGAGTTCGGCGGAAGCAATACGGCCAAAGGATAAGTTGGCTCCGGTACGGACGGGGAGCGTCCCTTGCGACGACTGCCGCCATCGCCCTTGTCAGGTTTGTGAAGAATGTTCCGTGGCAAAACAGTATTCGGACTTCTGGATCTGCCACTGCTGCGGAGAGTTGAATCGGCGTGTGCGCAACTTGGACGTAAAGGGGGTGGCCTGCTCTTGATTAATAAAAGGACCATTCGTGGGCGCTTGAGGTGGGTAAAGAGAAAAGGTATCTTATGCCCTATCGCAAGCTCCTTTTGATCCAAACCTGAAATCGAAAACAAAAAAAGGGAACAAGGAGAAAGCTTTAACGAAGCTCCATAGGAGGACAAAATGGTCGAGTGTCCGGTTTGCGGAGGAAGCGTTAAATTAGGGGAAGACACGGTTCAGGGGGAATTAATTGCCTGTGCTGAATGCGGCACGGAGCTGGAAGTAACCGGCGTCGATCCGTTTACCGTTGCCGAGGCGCCGAAAGAAGAGGAGGACTGGGGAGAATAATGATCAGAGTAGGCTTCTTGCATTCCGTTATCCGCCCTGAGGAGAAGCTCTTGATAAAAGAGTTTCAAGCCAGGGATAAAGTCCATCTGGAAATGGTTGATGATAGGAAACTCATCTATAACCTGGGCAAAGATAAATTTGATTATGACGTGGTTTTAGAGCGGTGCATCAATCACTCGAGAGCGCTCCATGCCTTGCGGCTGTTTGAAAGCGCCGGATTAAAGTGCGTCAACTCCTCACAGGTAGCAGCCATCTGCGGCGATAAAATCCTGACCTCTATTCACTTGCAAGAGCGCGGCGTTCCACAACCGGAAGTGCGCATTGCCTTTACAGAAGAATCCACCTTGCAGGCGATAGAGGAGATGGGCTATCCCGTGGTATTGAAACCGGCAGTTGGTTCGTGGGGGAGGCTGCTATCCAAAGTCAACGACAGGGACGCTGCAGAAACCGTACTGGAACATAAGGCCACCCTGGGCACTTACCATCACTCGATATTCTACCTACAGAAATATATCGAAAAACACGGGCGGGATATAAGAAGCTTCGTTATCGGGGACCAATGCATCGGGGCGATTTATCGGACATCGGAGCACTGGATTACCAACACCGCCAGGGGCGGGGCCGCGCAGAATTGTCCCCTGACGGAAGAATTAAAAGAGCTTTCCGTAAAGGCGGCCCGGGCGGTAGGTGGCGGGGTGGTGGCGATTGATCTCTTTGAGACGGAGCGCGGGCTCCTGGTCAACGAAGTGAATTATACGATGGAATTCAGAAACAGCATCGAAACCACGGGAGTCAATATTCCTCGCTTGATCGTGGATTACGTGCTTCAGGCCGCTCAAGGTCCGGGTCATGGATAGAGTTCAAGTCTCCATCGCCGGGGCTTCAGGCTACGTTGGCGGGGAATTACTTAGACTGCTGCTGTTTCATCCGAAGGTGGAAGTCTTGCAAGTTACCTCGCAAAGCCTGGCGGGAAAATTCGTTTTCAAAACTCATCCCAACCTGCGCAAAAGAACGCAGTTGCAGTTTTCTAAATTGGCAGATCTGCGCCCGTGCGATGTGCTGTTTTTGTCGCTGCCGCATGGGGAATCCATGGAGAAAATGAGGGGATTTAAGAAAATCGCCCCCAGGATAATAGACCTAAGCGCGGATTTCAGACTGAATCGAGAAACGGATTATGAAGAATGGTACCGCAAACCTCATGCGTGCCCGGAAATGCTCAAGGAATTTGTCTATGGCATACCGGAATTGCACAGGCAAGAGATGAAACATGCCAATTTCATTTCCAGCGCCGGTTGCAACGCGACGGTAACCATACTTGGAGTATATCCTTTCTTTAAGCAAGGTCTGGTTGAGGCGGATAGAACAGTCGTTGAAGTGAAAGTGGGATCGAGCGAGGGGGGGAACTCTCCAAGCCCGGCGTCCCATCATCCCGAGAGAAGCGGCGCGGTGCGGTCCTTTATGCCCGCCGGACACAGGCATGGCGCGGAGATCCTTCAAGAACTGAGTTTTGGTGATCCCATACGGATTCATTTTTCCGTCACTTCGATAGAGATGGTCCGGGGGGCGTTGGCCACTTCTCACCTATTCCTGAAGGAAAACCTTGAGGAAAAGGATATTTGGAAAGTCTATCGGCAGGCCTATAACAACGAGCCCTTTATCAGAATCGTGAAAGACAACGAGGGGATCTACAGGTATCCGGAACCAAAATTGCTGACCGGGACAAATTACTGCGATATCGGCTTCACAAAAGATGAGAAATCCAACCGGCTGGTTGTCATAAGCGCCATCGATAACTTGATGAAAGGCGCGGCCGGGCAGGCGGTCCAGGCCTTCAATATCATGCACGGGTATGAAGAGGGCGAAGGTCTGGAATTTCCGGGATTGCATCCCGTCTAGTATGTGCCGGCTTCTTCTGGTAAGAGCTGCCGGGGAATTTAGCATCCCCGAGCGGTTAAAAGGGTTAGCCGAAATTTCCAGGGACAGCAAAGAATTTCAAGGTCATGGCTGGGGATGCGCCTACCTGGAAGATGACCAGTGGAGATTTTATAAGAATATCAAACCCATATGGGAAGATGACCTATCTCAGTTTGGCAAGACAACACTGCTGCTGGGCCACGCGAGAAGCGCCTTTAAGGACGAGGGGATCAAGGTCGAAAACAACATGCCGTTCCACGACGATCGCCGTGTGTTTATTTTCAATGGGGAGCTGAGAGGGGTTAAAATATCCGAGCAGGGGAGGATAGGGGCGGAAAAGATATTCAATTTCATCAAACGCTTTGACAGGGGAGACCTCCTGGAAGCGCTAAAAAAAGGCGTGGGGATCATCCGGAAAAGGACCCAATATGTCAGGGCGATGAATATCATCCTCGCGGACAAAAAGGCCGCATATGTGGCGTCCGTGTTTAATGAAGATCCCGAATATTTTACCCTGCACTACAGGCAAACCCCCGATCAGCTGGTTATCTGTTCGGAGCGCCTCGCACCGGACGGCGGATGGGCGAAGATTGATAACAACGCGATAAGGTCTTTCAGATGATTATCGTAAAGGTGGGCGGCGGCAGAGGGATCAATATCGAGGGCATTGTTAAGGACCTGGCGGAACTGGATCACAAATTCATCGTCGTCCATGGGGCCAACGCCGTTAGAGATGAAATTGCCGAAAGGCTCGGAAAACCGAAGAGAGTCATAACCTCCGTCTCAGGCTATGCGAGCGTCTTTTCCGATGAAGCCGCCATGGATGCGATCCTGATGGGTTATTCCGGACTGAAAAACAAACGGATTGTTGAATTGTGCCAGCAGAACGGCATCAATGCGATCGGATTGTCCGGCCTGGACGGCAAACTGATCCAGGGAGAAAGAAATAAAGGGATAAGAGTCAAGCAGGGGGAGAAGGTGATCATTCTCAGGGACTATTCCGGCAAGCCGAGGAGGGTCAATAAGGAACTCATAGAATTATTATTGGCCCACGGTTATGTGCCCGTATTGTGCATTCCGATTCTCGACGAGAATAATGTCGCCATAAACTCGGAAAACGACGACATCATCAATATATTGCAGCAAGCGTTGCACGCGGAGAAAATCATCCAGCTGATTGAGGCGCCGGGCTTCCTGGCGGATAAGGATGACGAGAATTCTCTGGTAAGGAATATTCCGAAAGATGAATTAGCAGCTCGGGAATCAAAGGTGGAGGGAAGGATGAAGAGAAAAATGCTTGCTATAAGAAAACTATTTGCCGATGGAGCAAGCACGGTCATTATCGGGGATGGAAGGGCGCCACACCCGATCAAAGACGCCCTGGAAGGCAAAGGCACGACGATAAAATGATGGATTTTAAGGGCCTGGAGAAACAATACGAGTTCGATGTTTACCCGAAGAGGGACCTTGTTTTGGTTCGAGGAAGAAATGCCAGAGTATGGGATGATCAAGGGAGGGAATATATCGACTGCGTTGCCGGCCACGGGGTTGCCAATGTCGGCCATTGCAATGAAAAAGTCGTAGCGGCCATAGAAAAGCAAGCCCGGCAGTTGATTAGCTGCTCGGGGATTTTCTACAACGATGCCCGGGCGTTGATTTTGCAAAAGCTCGTGAGCATCGCGCCCAGGAGCCTGCAGAGGGCTTTCCTATGCAATTCGGGTTCCGAGAGCATCGAGGCGGCGATTAAATTCGCCAGGTTTACCACAAAGAGGAAGGACTTCATTTGCGCGATGCGGGGCTTCCACGGCAGAACTATGGGGGCTATGAGCGCGACATTCAACCCGGAGTATAGAAAAGATTTCGAGCCCATAGTTCATGGGTTTCATTACGTGCCGTTTAATCATTTTGGCAAGTTAAAGGAAACAGTAAACGACGATACGGCCGGAGTTATCGTGGAGATTGTTCAGGGAGAGGGAGGCGTCCATATCGGCAATGGGGAGTACTTTGCCGACGTTAGAAAGCTATGTGATGAACGCGGTATTTTGCTGATCATAGACGAGGTTCAAACCGGTTTTTGCCGAACCGGGAAAATGTTCGCATGCAACCATTTTGATTTGGAGCCGGACATCATGTGCCTGGCAAAGGCTATTGCCGGAGGGCTCCCTATGGGGGCCGTGCTGTGTTCGGATAAAGTGCAAATCCCCTTTGGAAAGCACGGCAGCACGTTCGGAGGCAATCCCTTGGCATGCGCCGCGGCTATCGCCGCCATTGACTACATGCTGGAAAACAGATTGGACGAACAAGCGAAGGATAAAGGGGATTACTTCGTCGGCAAGCTCAAAGAGCATGAATTCGCCAATGTGAGAGAAGTGAGGAATCTGGGTTTAATGATAGGAATAGAGTTAAAGGAGAAGTCAACGCCGTACATTTTGAAGCTGATAGAAAAAGGAGTTCTGGCCATGCCGGCCGGAGCCACTGTTTTGCGGCTGTTGCCTCCCTTAACGATCGGTAAAGAGGAATTGGACTTCGTCGTTGAGAAATTAGTGGAGGTCCTGGCTGCGAACGATGGCTGATTGCAGGGGGGGCCAAGCGCCCGGCGCTGAACAGCCCCCGGAAATGCCCGGCGGGGCCGTCCGTGGAGACGCCGGTTCCCCTCTGGATTTGTTTCGTTTTTTCGGTTATATGAAAGCACGTCATTAAACGAAAGGAGGATGTGATAATGGCAGAAACAATACCATTTATTGTAGCGGCCAACGATCCGGGTCTGACCTCGGAGGTGGTCCAATTTCCGGGGAAGGCGGGGAATGTGCGGGCCTATCTTTCCCGCCCTAAAGATGGCAAGAACTCGGGCACCGTCATCGTTATCCATGAAAACAGGGGGCTCGTAGACCACATTCAAGATGTGGCGCGCAGGTTTGCCAAGGACGGCTTTGCCACCCTGGCGGTGGATCTCCTCTCCCGCTCAGGAGGAACCGACCAGTACAAAACGCCTGAGGAAGGGATTGCGGCGATTGGCAAGCTGGCCAAAGATGGAGTGGAAGAGGATCTGCATAGCGCCGTGGCCTATCTAAAGAAGCAAAGTTTCTTCAATGGCAAGATTGGAGTGGTGGGCTATTGCTGGGGCGGGGGACAGTCGTTGAATTTTGCCACCAAGTGCAAGGAGCTCAACGCGGCGGTGATCTATTACGGGCGTAATCCCGACCCGCTGGATTCGGTGCAGAACATTCCCTGTCCTGTGCTCGGCAATTACGGTGAGGATGACCCCAACATCATGCCGGGTGTTGAGCCGTTGAAAGCGGCTTTGACAAAGTACGGGAAGAACTGCGACATCAAGGTCTATCCTGGGGCCAAACACGCGTTCAACAACAATACCAACGCGGACCGCTACCACCCGGAAGCGGCCAAGGATGCCTGGGCGAGAACAGTTAGCTTCTTTAAAAGGAACTTAGCGGCCTAGGCCGAAGCAAGTAGGCAGTCGGCGGTGAGCAGTAGGCAGAGAGACTGGAGGGCCAGTTGGCAAGGGCGAAGGTGAAGATTTTACCGCTTACTGCCTCCTGGCTACTGCCTACTGTTTTTTTAGCTCGGGTCTCTCGCCAATCGACTTACGCGCCAGATCTGGGGTGATAAGGTAAGGTTCTTCGGTCGTATCCCGCCACATCTGGCGAGTCAATTCTGCGTCTCCCCCCGTAAGGACAAAGGACAGCGCGCCTCCGGTTAGTCCCATGACGACTGAAATGGCCTTGATGGGCACGAACCACATATTGCCCGCTGTCAGGCCGACTCCGATCCCGACCGTTTCTTGGGAACTCTCAGCGAAGAGCGGAAGGGGAGACAGCAGGATTATTATTAAGAGCGCGATAGCCGGCGGCTTGCGGTATATTCGCTTGGACATTAAAATTATCCTTTCAATAAGAAAAGCTTGGAGCGGATAACATTGACCCCGTGGGAAGGATTCCAATAGCGGCGCACACCGAAATAGTAACAGCACCTCTCACTGTCCATGTCGTTATCGAAGACCCGCAGATGTCCGTCCTGAAAACGGATCCGCGCCAGGCAGGTCCCGCCTGGAACAGAGGAGGTCATAATCTCCATCACGACGCCGATGCCCCATTGCTGATAACTATTATGGGAAACCTCATCGCCTACGCGTAAAAAGAGTCTTTTCCTTTCGACCTCTCTCATCGAGGGCCTTGACCTTTCACCCCGACCATAACAATCTGCACCGTTCCGGTCAATGGTCTTTTACCATCTTGTGCTTTTACGGGAGCCTTAGTTTGAGCATCCTGCGGGCGTTGCCCTCGTAGATCTTCTGCTTGTCCTCCAGGGAAGCTCTCATGTTGTCGATCACGCGCACGGTTTCTCGAATGAAGCCCGGACCTTTCTCGGGATCAAAAGGCATATCCGTTGCAAAGAGCACGCGGTCGGCGCCGAAGAAGGCCAAACCGCATTCGGTCGCGGGAAGGGCCCCGGAAAGGGCGGTGTCGGCATAGAACATCCGGAAGTAATCGAGCGGACGCCGGCAGAGTCGCCCGAGCGCCACGGCATCATCCGGGTCATCGGTTCGACTGCCGAGCTGATCCAGACCGGGGCCGGCGCGCCCCTCAAAGTACGGGAGCATGGCGCCCATGTGATGGGTGATGATCGCGAGGTTCGGATGCCGGTCGAAGATGCCGGAAAAGACGAGACGTCCCATGGCGATTGTGGTCTCGTAGGGCCAGCCGAACACCCACCAGAGATCGTAACGGGAGCGCTTCTCCGTCTGGTAGTCAGGGAAGCTGGGCGCGCGGGTCGGATGGAGCCAGATCGGAAGATTAAATGCCGCCATCCTGGCAAAAAGCGGCTGGAACTCGGGCTCATCAAGAGACCGTCCGTTGACATTGGAAAAGATCTGGACCCCTGTGGCCCCAAGCTTGATGATGGCCCGCTCAATCTCCTTGAGGGCGGCCTCCGGGTTGTTCATCGGCAGCGAGGCGACAAAACCCGGGAAGCGGTCGGGATATTTCTCGACCAGCTCGGCCATCCCGTCGTTGGCTATGCGCGCCAGCTCGGGAGTCTCCTGCGGCGTGCCCAGTACCTCGACCGGAGGAGAACAGAGGGTAAGAACCTGGACGTAGTCCCCGTAACGGTCCATGATGCGGAAGCGTAAGTCCAGATCCGTAAGCGCCGGGACCTCCCGGAACCGTTTCTGCATGTTGAGGCCGGTTGCTGGCAGAGAAAATATTCGCTCGGCAAAGCGCTTCGGTAATATATGCGGATAGATGTCGATCTTCACAATACCTCCTTAAATCCGAATGCCGATCAGATAGCCCTCGCGAATGGCGTTATGCATGGAGCGGGGTTTCACGGCATCGCCGATGATGTAGAGCTCATCGCAAAAAAATTCCAGATCGGTGAGCAACTGCTGGCGCGGCTTGCGGGGAATGGCCAGGATCACGGTTTCGGCAGGCACCAACCGCTCCGAACCTCCCGCCTCTTCCACCAGCACTCCCTCCTCTGTGATCTCCTTGACCCGTGTGTTCAACAAGGTCTTGATTTGAAACTCCCGGACCCAGGCGGCATGACGCCACTTGAAGGTGGCAATCACGTCCTCGCCTAGCCTCTTTCCCATCTCCACGAGAGTTACCTGTTTGCCGCGGGAGGCCAGGTACTCCGCAGCCACCAGCCCGATCCTTTCACCCCCGAGCACCACCACGCGATCGCCGCAGGGGGAACCTTCCTCCAGGATATCGTGTGCAACCACGACGTGGTTGCGTCCGACTCCCGGGATGGGGGAATGATCGATTTCCGAGCCGGCGGCGACGACGCTGACATCGGGACCGATTTGGGTGCACAGTTGGGGCGTCACTGCCGTTCCCAGGCGCGTGTCCACGTTCCATTTCTTGAGCATGATTTCATAGTAGCGAATCAAGTCCGAAAAAATATGGCCGCCGCCGATCTCTTTGGAAGCCGGGATCAACTGTCCGCCCAACCGTTCACTCTTTTCACAGAGAACAACGGAGTGGCCTCGTTGAGCAGCGACGAAGGCGCACTCGAGGCCGCCGGGACCGCCGCCGATGACCAGCACCTTCTTGGAAATCCGCGCCGGGCGCAATTCATATTCGGGCTCTACCTCATGGCCCAGCCGTGGGTTGACCGCGCAGATGTAGGGAAGATTCCGAAACATCCGGGAAAGGCAGAGCAGGCCGCCCACACAGGGGCGGATTTCTTCCAGGCGGTCCCGGGCAACTTTGTGCAGCAGTTCGGGGTCGGCCAGAAAAGGCCGGCAAACTTCCCAAAGAGCGAATGCCCCCTTTGCCAGGGCCTGTTCTGCTTTGGCGGGGTCGCAGAAGCGGGGACCAAAGGCGACCGGGATTTTCAGCGCTCGCGAGGCGTTTTCCGCCAGCGGCAACCATTGGTCGTCGTGCACATCTCGCCCCAAGGCGCCCCGCGTGGATTCATGCCAGCCTACCACGATGCTGATGCAGTCAGCTCCGGCGCGCTCCGCCATTTTCATGAACTCGATGCACTCCACAGGGCTGTTTCCGCCGTGCTCGTCCATTAACTCCTCGCCGTTCAAACGGATGATTAAGAGCTTGCCTTTTCCGATCACCTCCCGGATGGCGATCAGTAGTTCCATCATGAAGCGGCCGCGGTTTTCGAGCGAGCCTCCGTATTCGTCGGTCCGCCGGTTGGTGAATGGCGAAAGGAAATTGGCTAATAGGTAACCCATGAACGCCGTGATCTCCACGCCGTCAAAGCCCGCCTCCAAGGCGCGCCGGCTCGCCGCGCAATGGTCCTGGATGCAGAGGCGGATATCCTCCCGGCTCATCTGTCGGGGAGAACGGAAGTGTCGCAAGGTCTGTGGAACGTCGGAGGGCTGGACGCAATGGTCGAGGTCGATACCCCCGTAGCGGCCGGCGTGCAGAATCTGCTGGATAGCAATGGCCCCGGCGCCGTGGAGCAGATCGGCGATCCTCCGAAAGCCGGGGATGTATCTGTCATCCGCGATGCTCAGTTGCCGGTAATATGCCTTGCCGGCCCCCGCCGGGTCCGGATAGGCTCCCTGGTTCGTGATCATTCCTGCTCCCGTGCGGGCGATCACTTCCATACGGGCGTATTCCCGGTCCGTGATGACTCCGTCACGGGTGTTGAAGTTTGACACCGAACAGGCCGCATACTTCACCCGGTTCCGACATCTAAAACTCCCGACCTGTAGCTCGCTAAAAATGTTTGAGTACTTGGTTATTCCCGGGCCATTGGCGACCATTGACGAAGCTCCTCGGATGA
>MGRY01000017.1:0-7335 GCA_001799045.1 Deltaproteobacteria bacterium RIFCSPLOWO2_02_56_12
ATCGCCATTCAAATCGCGTGGGATAAGAAGACCTATATAAAATGCTCCAACATTATTTATCTAAGACCCATGCTGGACGCCGCGACGGTCACACATGATGCCTAACAGATGGAGGCAACCTCCGATTCGCGTGGTCCTTTTCTCGTCTCTGCTCTCAAAGATTGCATCGACCTCTTTCCTGACCCGACGTCCGGAGTAACGTCGTCATCATCTTCCCATCTCACACATTTCTTACCCCTCTCAGCCTTGACAACCAACTGTCCCTTTCATATGTCTGCCTGTAGAGCTTCGCGCGAAAGGACACCAATGGCAGCACAACAGCAATACATCGTCGGCGTTGACACCGGGGGGACCTTCACGGATGTGGTGGTCATGGGCGGGTCGGGCGAGATCTGGACGGCAAAGGCGCCGACCACTCCGGATGATTTCTCACGGGGCGTGATGGACGCCTTGGAAGAGGCAGCGAAGGTCGTGGGCGTCCGGCGCGGGCAGCTTCTCGGCCGCACCGCGCTGTTCAAACACGGCAGCACCGTGGCCACCAACGCTCTTATTACCCACAGCGGCGTCAAGGTCGGCCTCATCGCCACCAAAGGTTTCGAGGACACAACCGAGATCATGCGCGCCATCGGGCGGGTGGATGGACTCTCGGAGGAAGAGATCCGCCATGTTACCTGGGTAACCAAGCCTGAGCCCTTTGTGCCCAGGGAGCGGATCCTGGGGGTAAGGGAGCGGATGGACTACCTTGGCCAGGAAATCGTCCCGCTCAACCGCCGAGATGTGATGGCGGCAATCCGATACCTTATTGATGAGGAGAAAGTCGAGGCGATAGCAGTCAGTTTTCTCCACGCCTGGGCCAATCCGAAACACGAAGAAGAGGTTCTGAGCCTCGCCCTCGAGGCCGATCCCTCCAGAAGGGTCTACTGGTCGTTCGGCAGCGCTTTATCCCTGGTAGCAGGAGAGTATGCCCGGGCCAATACGGCCATCATCAACAGTTATCTCGGCCCGACCGTGGCGCGTTATCTCAAAGACCTGGAGGGAAAACTCCGGGACGATGGTTTGAAGGGACTTTTCCTTATTATGCAGGGCAATGGCGGCGCCGCCCACCGCGAGCATGTCACCCCCATTGCCAATCTCCAGTCCGGTCCTGCCGGCGGCATGATCGCGTCGTCGTACGTGGCCGGGCTGCTGGGGCATAAAAATGTCATCACCACGGACATGGGAGGAACCAGCTTCGACGTCGGCCTTGTCACCGAGGGCTACTGGAGATACGCCCAAGAGCCGATCGTGGAGCGCTTCCGCATCTTGCAGCCGATCATCGATATCGAGTCCATCGGCGCCGGCGGAGGAACCATAGCGAGAGTAGATCCGGACACAGGCAGGCTCATGGTCGGACCCAAGAGCGCCGGGGCGAGTCCCGGTCCCGTTTGCTACGACGCCGGCGGAGAAGAAGTCACGGTCACCGACGCCGACCTGGTCTTGGGAATTATCGACCCGAATTATTTTCTCGGCGGTAGAAAGAAGCTCAACAAACAGAAGGCGGAGAAGACGATCGCGGAAAAGATCGCGCGCCCCCTGAAACTGGCAGTGACCGAAGCGGCTGCGGGGATTTATGACATCGTCAACAGCAAGATGGCTGACCTCATCCGCCGCCAGGTGGTGCGAACCGGCTATCTGCCTGAGGAGTTCGTGATCTATGCCTTTGGCGGGGCCGGCGCGGTCCATGCCGCCGGCTTTGCCGCCGATCTGGGAGTCAAAAGGATTTACATCTTCTCCACCTCGCCGGTCTTTTCTGCCTTTGGCGCAGCGGCGGCCGACGTGATCCATACCCGGGTCGTGAGCTGCCAGTACGTCCTGCCGGCAGACCCGGAGGTCCTGAACAAAAGGCTCGAATCGATCGAGAGAGATCTGCATGAGATCATGAGAGAAGAAGGGTTCCGGCGCGGACAACTGGAATTCCGCCGCTTCTTCACCATACGCTACCGCCGCCAGACGGCAGGCGTCGAGCTCCCGCTGGCATGGGACCGTTTCTCTCCCAAGAGGCTGACGGAGTTGCAGGGGATCTTTGAGAAAAAATACGAGGAGCTTTACGGCGTGGGCGCCGGTTATACCAAAGCCGGCATAGAAATCAGCGAGATCCGGGTGGACGCCGTGGGACTGGTAGCGAAACCGAGGCTTAAGTCCACCAGGGTTAGGAGGAGCAATATCGCTTCCGCCAGAAAGGGGAAGCGGGAGATCTTCTTCACCCGTCCGGAAAGAAAGCGCGTCGATACGCCGGTCTACGACTACGCGCTTCTGGGAGCCGGCGCGCGCGTCAAGGGTCCGGCGGTCATCGAGCTTCCCTTCACCACGACGCTGGTGCCGCCGGGATTTCAAGTGACGATTGATGATTACCTGAACCTCGTCATGGAGATCAGGTAATGTTAATTTTCGATTTTAGATTTTGGATTTTAGACTTCGTCGTGAGGCTCAGTCGAGCGATTAATCCAAAATCGGCAATCCAAAATCCAAAATGACTATGAAAAAAATAGATCCGGTCCGCTACGAAATGTATTTTCACCGTCTATGGGCGATCGGCGAGGAGGGCCGCATGACGCTCCAGCGCGTGACCGCTTCTCCCATCGTCTCGCAGGGGGGCGAGTGCATGAGTTCCTTTTACGACGCGGAGGGAACCATGGTGCTGGCCTGCTCGGGCCACCTCCGCTTTGCCGCCGCCACTTCTCAAGCGATTACCAGCATGTTCGAGTGGTTCAGCAAATCTCCCGGTTTTCACGACGGCGATCAGTTCTTCTTCAACGATCCCTATGTGGCGGGCTCTCATACCTACGACATGATGATCATCAAGCCTATCTTCTACCGCGGAAATCAATTGATCGCCTGGACGGCGACCAGCACGCATACGGCCGACACCGGCGGGCTGCTGCGCGGAGCTGCTTACGAGATCTTCCATGAGGGGATCCGCGTCATGGGTCTCAAGGTTGTCGAGCGCGGCGAGTTCCGGGAAGATGTCTTTAAGAGCCTTACCGAACAGTGCCGCGACCCGCAGTACGTCGGGCTCGATCTTAAAGCGATGATCGCGGGCAACAACGTTTGCGCCAAACGCTATCTCGGTCTGGTCGACAGGTTCGGCCTGGGTTTTGTCCAGGCGGCAGGGGAAAAGATGATCGAGGATTCGGAAAGCAAAGCGCGGGCGAAGCTCCGCTCGATGCCGAACGGCACCTGGGTGGCCCGGCAATACGTAACCACGCTGGACCGCAAAACCCGTAAGTCCGTGGGGCAGCAGCTCTACTGCGCCATGACCAAAGAGAAGGACGAGTTGCGCTTCGATTTCACCGGCTCCAGCCCCCAGACCGACACGGACCATAATTCCACTTTGCCGAGCACGATCGCGCATCTCGCGCTGGCGCTCACCAACACGCTTTTCTGGGATGTTCCCTGGAGCGATGGCAAGATGCGCCCGGTGAAGATCACCGTGCCGGAAGGGTCGATCCTCAACTGCCGCTACCCGGCTGCTTGCGGCGCGGGACCGCGCATCGGCAACGTCCTGGTCTCAACCGTCAATGAGTGCGTGGCAAAGATGATCTATTCCTCAGGCCGCTTTGACGATGTCAATGGCTCCACCACCGGAAACCTGGAGTACGTCGGAGGGCCCGGCTATTTCTATGGAGGGCATACGCGGGAAGGAATCCGGGTGGCTCAGGGACTTTATGATATTCACGGCGCGGGAATGGGGGCAGCTCCCTATCGCGACGGCGTCAATACCGGGGGACACATGAACATCCCCTCCGCCGGAATCACCGACATCGAACGCATCGAGATGCAGTACCCCTTTCTCTATTTCACCCGAGGCCACAACCGCGACGGCAGCGGCTTCGGACAATACCGCGGCGGCCTGGGAAGTTACCGGATCTATCTGATCTCCGGCTCGCAGGACTGCAGCGTGGATTACAAACCGTACGGCGGCATAGCACAGGGAGGATTTGGACTCTTTGGCGGCTATCCTACGGGGATCAGCGCCACGCGGGTGATGGCGCAAGCTGGTCTTGAGATGCTCGATAGGGTGCGCAAGGGAGAATATCCCGAAGTGCAAGCGCTCCGCGCCGGCGAATGGGGAAAGACCTACCTTCCTGAGGGAGTTCCGGAACGGATTGCGCTTCCTGAAGGAAGCTTGCTGGTGGACTATGTAGCAGGTGGCGGCGGCTTCGGCGACCCGCTGGACCGGGATGCCAGCGCGGTGCTGCGCGACTACAGCAGAGGCTGGGTCAGCCGCGAAACCGCCGAGCGGATCTATGGCGTGGTGGTGGATGCAGATGGGAAGAAAATCGATGTTGCCGCCACTGAAGAGCGGCGCAAACAGATCCGCGAAAGCCGGCTCCGCGAAGGCAAGCCGCCATCAGGAAAGACCAGCTCTTTGGAAAGCGGTGCGGCAAAAAGTTGGCGGACAAAACTCAAGTTTCATTCGATTTTGGAAATTGCCGTTGATGGAGGGCAGCCGGCGATCCGCTGCAGCCGCTGCGGCCATCTCTTCTGCCGCGCAGAAGAAAATTACAAGCTCTATGCCCTGCACCGCGTGGTGGATCTCAACGACTTCATGCCGTGTCCCCTGCCCTCGGGTGAGCCGTACTACGGCGAGTACCATCAATATTTCTGTCCGGGCTGCGCGACCCAACTCCAGGTAGATCTCTTTTGCCCGATGCTGGGTGGTGAAGCGATCCTATGGGATACGCGTATCCGGCAAAAGCTATAGGAATCCTATTATGAGTCTCAGGGGAAAAGCGGCAATTGTCGGCATCGGGGAGACGCCGGCGGATCGGCTCGGCGGCAAACCGGGCGATCCGCGCAAGATAACTTCCCAATATCTTGCCTGGGCGGTCCGTCTCGCCCTCGAAGATGCGGGCCTTACAAAGAAAGATCTCGATGGACAAGGCCTTGCCGCCATCTACACGACCAATCACTCTCAACCGTTTTGGCCGGAGGAGGTGGCTGCGCTTTTGGGAATCACACCGGCCGTCTCTCTAGCCGGAGGAAACGGCGGCGCCAGCGCGGTCTCTCTGTTAGGACAGGCCGCCGCCATGATAAAGGCCGGTTTGGTCGATCTCGTCCTCTGCCTGGCCGCGGCGGCCCCGTTCAGCGAGCACGGGCGCGACCGGATGGAGCCGGTGGATACCCGTGACTTCGAGATGCCGTTCGGCGTTATGGGACCTAACTGTAAGATCTCCTTCGTGATGAGCCGCTACATGCATGAGTCCGGGATGACAACGGACCATTTCGGCAAGATCGCCGTTACCGCCCGTTACCATGCCACGCTGAACCCCAATGCCTATCTGAGAAAAGCGCTAACGCTCGAAGAATATAAGAACGGCCGCCTTATCTCGGACCCGATCCGCCTGTATGACTGTGTCATGCCGGCAAACGGCGGCAAGGCCTATATCATGGCCTCACCGGAGCGCGCCAGGACGCTCCGCAAGCCGCCCGTCTATTTGCTCGGATGGGGCGAGCGCAACAACGCGAGCGCCGGCCCCCGGTTCCAGGCGAATCCGTTGATCACCGGCATCCGCGAATCGGGGAGGGCAGCCTTCGAAATGGCCGGAGTGTCCCACAACGACATCGATTTTCTCGGTCTCTACGATGACTATGTCCCTATCATCATGCTGCAGATCGAAGATTTAGGCTTCTGCGGGAAAAACGACCGGGAATTCTTTGAAAAAACCGATTTCACCTTCAAAGGGGATCTCCCCATCCAGACCGGCGGCGGAATAATCAATTGCGGCCAGCCTTCGACCACCGGCGGCATGGTCCATGTCATCGAAGCGGTGCGGCAACTTAGAGGAGAAGGCGGCGCACGCCAGGTGCCCGACGCGAAGATCGGTCTTGTAACCGGTCTGGGAGCGGTGAATTACGGAAAGAATTTCGGCTGTACCGCCGCCGCGATATTGGGAAACAGTGAGACCGTGAGGTAGTGAGACAGTGAGGAGTAATTAGGCAGGCCACAGCTAGTGTCCTGTCTCAGAAATCCGTTAATTAATGGTGTCATTCTGAGCCGTAGGCGAAGAATCTCTAACTGGTTTTAGATCCTTCACTTCGTTCAGGATGACAAGCTCTCCTATCTCGAAAACCAGCGCCAAATTTGGTCAGCGAACTTCGGAGACGGGACACTAGAGGAGAAGGTCGATATGGCTGAAACAAGCAGAGAGATCCCTAAGCCGTTGCCTGAAATCACGCCTGTCACCCAACCCTTCTGGGAGGCCGCGGCCAACGGGAAATTAGTCATGCAGCACTGTAGCGACTGCCAGTCGTGGGTCTGGTGCCCCCGCCCCGCCTGCGTCGAATGCGGCAGCGAGAAGCTTCAGTGGACTCAAGTCAGCGGCCGCGGGAAGGTCTTTGCCTTCACCGTGATCCGCGAGGTGGTCGGCCGGGCCCTGAGAGGGTTCGCAAAGGATATCCCCTACGTAACGGCCTGGATCGACCTCGAGGAAGGCCCCAGGATCTGCAGCAACGTCGTCGGATGTCCAATTGAAAAAGTTGCCATCGGCATGGCCGTCGATGTGGTCTTCGAAGAAGCCGGACCCGGAATCTTCCTTCCCAAGTTCAAACCGCGCCTTTAAAGAACAGAGGATTGAGAATCGATGATAGAGGATGGCCAGGTCATTTTCCATCCTCCGTTTTCAATTCTCCATCTTCCATCCTCGATCTTCAGCTCGCAAGATCGTTTTTCCGCTGATCCGTTGTATTCATCACTGTCACGGTATATGCTCGCTTAACTCCGTTGCGGGGAAAATCTGAGAGATGCTGGAGGATTTCATGAAGAGAACGACGCTCCTATCCCTAGCGGCCGCGTTAGGGGTTCTTTTATTAACTTCGAACATCCACGCTCAAGCAGAAAAGGGGACCAAGGTGATCAAAAGCGGCTCGACGGTTAGTTTGGAATACACCCTCTCCGACGAAAAGGGGAAGACGATCGAATCCAACAAAGGCAAGGAGCCTCTGAACTTCACCCAAGGCCAGGGTCAAATTATCCCGGGTCTGGAGAAAGAGCTTTTAGGAATGAAGGTCGGCGCTACTAAGAATGTCCGCGTCAAACCGGAGGACGCTTATGGTCCCGTCAATCCTAAGGCCTTCCAGGAAATTCCCAAGGCCAATGTTCCCGTGGAAGCGCTCAAGGTCGGCACCACACTGGTTGCGAGAAACCCCCAGGGGCAGAGTAGGCCTGCGCGGGTCCACGATATCAAAGAGAAAACTGTGGTCATGGATTTTAACCATCCCCTGGCGGGGAAGACCCTTTCATTCGATGTTAAAGTCCTGGACGTCAAGGTTGCAGAGACCAAGTCTCCTGAGACG
>MGRY01000017.1:7352-14639 GCA_001799045.1 Deltaproteobacteria bacterium RIFCSPLOWO2_02_56_12
GTAGCTTCTCCTTACCGATCCGTCATATAGCTCTCCTGTGCGAAGCAGGGGTTTGGTGCGCCCTCTTCCCGCGATTATTATCCGGTGAGGATCATTGACCTATGACGCTTGAAGCATTCGCGGCGAAAATCAGAGCGTGCCGGGATATCGTTTTCTTTACCGGCGCGGGGATCAGCACGGAATCGGGCGTTCCCGACTTCAGGAGCCCGGGCGGGATCTGGACCAGGTATTCGCCGGTTTATTTCGATGATTTTGTCAGCAGCGCGGAGGCGCGCCTGCGCTACTGGAAAATGAAGAGTGAGACCCACAAGCTTTATAAAAACGTCCACCCGAACATCGGCCACTACGCCATCAAGACGTTTGAAGAGAAGGGACAGTTGCTCGGTTTGATCACGCAAAACGTCGACGGACTCCACCGCATCGCGGGGGTTTCGAAGGAAAAAATCGTCGAACTCCACGGCACCGACCGACAGGTGACCTGTTTAGGCTGTGGAAAACTTTTTCCCGGAGAAGAGATTTACCAAACGCTGGTCGGAGATTTTTCCCCGCCGGTTTGCGATCAGTGCGGCGGATTTCTGAAGCCCGCCACCATATCCTTCGGCCAGTCGATGCCCGTCGAGGCGATGAGGCGCGCGCAGGAGCTGAGCGAAAGCGCGGAAGTCTTTATCGTCATCGGTTCCTCCTTGCAGGTCCAACCGGCCGCCTCCTTTCCGGTCCTGGCCAAACAGGGCGGCGCTTTTCTGGCCATTATCAACCGCGACCCGACGCCTTTGGATTCTCTGGCGGATTTCAACCATAGAGGCGCGATCGGGGATTTTTTCAAAGAGTTGAACCGGCTCATCACCGATGGATAGGAGGCTCTGCGGGATCTCAAATCTCAAATGGCAAATCTGAGATCTGTAATCTGCGATTTGAGATTCCGAGCAGCAAAGCGAGGACCTATCATGCGTCCTCGCTTCTACTACGGTTACGTCATCCTCTTCCTCTGCTTCTTCAACATGGTGTTCGTGCGCGGGGCCTTCGGCTCCTTCAGCGTCTTCTACGTTGCCTTGCTGGAAGAGTTTCACTGGTCCCACGGCGTCGGCGCCACTATAGTCTCTCTGAACTCTCTGGTTTATGCGTTGGTATCGCCTGCGGTCGGATACGCCTTTGACCGGCTTGGACCGCGCATCCTGATGCCGTTGGCCGCTCTCTTGATGGGACTCGGCTTCATCTTTTCCGGTCTCAGCAACTCTCTGTGGGAGTTGTATATTTACTACGGCATCGTCGCCGCCATAGGACAAGGGGGCCTCGGCTTTGTCACCCAAAGCGCGCATATCTCCCACTGGTTCGTCCGGCGTCGCGGCACGGCCATCGGCCTGGCGACCGCGGGGCAGGGGTTTGGGATGATTACGATCGTTCCCCTCTCCCAACTTTTGATCTCACGGCTAGGCTGGCGCACCGCTTTCATGCTCTTGGGAGCTCTCATCCTCCTCACGGTCATTCCAGCCAATGCCATTTTCCAGAGGCGCAATCCTGGAGAGTTGGCGCAGCTCCCTGATGGAGAAAGCATGGACTCCGGTGAAAAGCCCAAGGCTTCAAAAGACGCTATTAAAAGATACCAGTGGACCTTGACGACAGCGCTCCGTTCCTTCCCTTTTTGGAGCGTCGCCGCGGGGCACCTGGCGCTGGGCTCCGGCCTCTTTCTCATCTACACCCACATTGTCGCCCACCTGGTGCACCAGGGGTTTGATCGGTTACTTGCCGCTTTTATCTTGGGGGTAATGGGATTTATGAGAGTAGCGGGCACCTTTCTCTGGGGATACGCATCGGATCGGCTGGGAAGGGAGAAGGCTTACGGTGTCTCTGTTTTGATAACCGTAATCGGCCTTATCTGCCTGCTCGGGATCGGCTCAGCTTCTCCCCTCTGGTTTATCTACACGGCGGCGATAGTGTATGGAATCGGTCACAGCGCGGGAAATCCTACTTACGGAGCGGTGATCGGAGATATCTTTAGCGGCAAAAACATTGGAACCATCTTCGGCTTCCTTGAGATCACCTTTGGACTGGGCATGGCCCTTGGCTCCTGGTCAGGCGGGACGATCTTTGACGTCACGGGCTCCTACCGCTGGGCGTTTATCCTTGCTTTAGCCTGTTTCGCTCTCTCCTTCCTGGCCATCCAGGCCAGCACGGCCTGGCACCGGAAACAGACGACAAAAACCCAGGAAAGAGGGTGTTAGCTTATCCGACCCGGACTAAATTCAACCCCTCCCGCTTCGCGGCAGTTAGAAGATTGGAATCCCACGCAGCAAAAAGGATTGGCTCCCGAACTCGTTCCCGTAATAGCTTAGCTGATGCTAGGTGGATAGCATCGTAGGCGCGAAGAGCATGAGCCTCTGCAAGCTCTGCGGCTCTTCGAATGAGGCCGCTTGTTACCTCAAGAGCTACGTAGTGTTCCCAGTCGGCCTCAAGTTCCCGGATCGTGTGATCGTGCTCGCTCCGGGACAACCGTCTCTCGCGGCGCCTGCGAGCGAAGGTTGCACGGGCCTCGACATAGGCGATCGCGGATGTTGCGACGGTTTCGGCACCAGCAACCGCTTCACGAATCGTAAATGATCCATCTTCTTCAACATAAAGCTTAACGAGCGCGCTCGTGTCCAGGTAGAGTTTCAACGTCTGCCCTCAATGACCGCGTCGGCCACGGACGGACCTTTAACCTTGGGAGGTCGCTTGGCGCCCCGAGGCTTGCCCCCTCCCCATCGGGCCGCGCGCTCTCGCACCAGCCCCTCAATTCCTTCGTCGACCGGCCTCCCGGCAGTCGAGATCACCGCCACGGCTTTTCCTCTCTCGGTAACCACCACCCGCTCGCCGGCCTTCACCTTGCGGAGGTACTCGCTCAGCTTGTTTTTTAGCTCCCTAACGGCTACGGTTCTCATGGTCTTCTCCTATGTAGCCATATTATTTCGCCTTGTAGCCACATTGTCAAGGCAGCATCGCCGATTTCAGAAGAGCAATCGGAGATTTCTTTCGGGAGCTTAATCCATTGCTATCCGACGGCTGAAAGCGCCGTCACCAACCCGGTAATTGCTGCACGGCCATCGCGGATAGGCCGCCACCAATAGCGCCGTCTAAACGGCTCACTTATTAGTTATTTCTCCCGTGTGGAGCTTGACTTATATGCATGGACGATACATGCTGATGCATATGAGAACAACGCTCAATATCAACGATTCCCTTTTACGGCACGCCGCCAAACTCACGGGAGTTAAGGAGAAGACCTCGCTTGTGCGCCTGGGATTGGAAGCTCTCATCGCCAGAGCGAGTGCTCGCCGCTTAGCGGAGCTTGGAGGGACTGAGAAGGGGCTCCGACCTATCCGAAGGCGGCGTCTCAGCCACCCGGCATGATTTTGGTCGACACGTCGGTTTGGGTTCAGCATCTCCGCAGTGGGAGTGAGCGGCTGAGGTCATTGCTCGATGAAGAACAGGTGTTTTGCCACCCCTTTGTTATAGGTGAGTTGGCTTGCGGCACGTTGCGAAACCGACAGGAGGTACTGAGCCTGTTAAAGGCTTTGCCTCAAGCTCGGGGCGCGGAACATGAGGAGGTGCTTCATCTCTTGGAGGGACGACATTTATATGGTCGAGGCTTGGGGTGGGTAGATGTGCATCTCCTGGCTTCAGCGCTTCTCACGGCATGTAGTCTTTGGACTTTGGACAAACCGCTTCGGAGAGCGGCAACCGCATTAAACATCGCTGTATGAAAGCCAGCCAGAGATAACCGGCGGCTTAAGCTGACGAAGCCGCAGCTTAGCCGCATCGCGTCAAGGTCTCAACAAAATTTTTCACGTTCCCGGTCTAGCTGCGTGGCCGACTGCTTCGACGCCTTCGGTCAACGGATAGACCTTTTCGATCAAAGGCGTAACTGAAACACTCTTCTCAGCCAGCGCCTGAAGGTCAAGCGTTTCAAGCCCGATAACGCACGGCTATCCCTCAAAACCTCTTAAACCTGAACCGCACAAACCGCCGGATAACTTCAAAGTCCCGAGAGTTTAGCGTAACGAGGATAGCACCGATGCTGCGGCAGGAAAGGGCGATAAGAATATCGTTGATAAGGGCTATCTTCTTGCTTCTAAAATCGGGGCGTTTCAGGCCAATTTTAACGGCTATGAAGCCGGCTTCCTTCCATTCTTCGTAGGCAGGATTGACAATCCTCCTGACACGCTCAAAAGGCCCCAGAAACTTCTGCACCCTGCGCACTGCAAGGTCATCCGTGCATCCGACGATAAGTTCCTGGGCGACAACGCTGGAGAAAAAAGTGGAGGGAAGGTGCCTGGCATATTGGCCTGCATGTTGTAAAGCAAAACTCCGATCCAGCATGCAGTGGATATAGATGTTGGTATCGAAGATATACTTAGCGGGCATAAAGGTCTTCGACCCCACCCACCCCCGCGTTCTCCACCCACGCCTTACTCGCCTCTTCCTGGAAAAGGACGAGGTCAATGGCCTTTTGTACGGCCTCTGTCTCTGTCTTTGCTTTTAAAAGACGCCTTACCTTTTTGATCTTGGTCTCGTCCAACCAGTAGTTTTTGCGTTTCAGGGCTTTCATCATAACCTCTTAATGTACGTATAGACTGCCCTACTTTATACGTATTGTCAAACGAACGGCAGACACTAAGCCCGCAGCAAAACTTTGAGCGCTCCTGCCCGGCTGGCATGGGCTACCGCTATTTTTTAGCCCAGAGCTGATCGAAAAAGCCGCTCTTCTCCATTTCATCCAGGTAGCGACTATCAACCAACTCCTGCGGTCTCGCCCTCTTCGCCCGCGCGTCCGTCGGCGCGATCTCATCAAGAATGGCCTGTAAGGAATCCAGTTTAATCGCCAGCCTTGGCTCCAGCGCTTTGCTCTCCGTGTTATAGGCGGACTCCAGAATCTTTCTGTCGGTCAAGCGCAGATACTTTCCCAAAACTTTGTATATAAACTCTCTGTCCGTGTGCATGAGTTTGGATGCCTCCGCCATAACACGCATAAACTGGCTGATGACCTGGGGCCGCTTGGCAATGACGGAGCGCCTGGTAACAAAGGCCGTTGCGGAGTAGGGAATTTTGAGATCGGGACCGTACACAACGTAGCGATAGCCTAGGGCAATTCCCTGCGCGTCTGCCGGCGCGGTCAGCGCCGCCGCGTCGATTCCCCCGCCAATTAGCGCAGCGAGGGCTTCGGGCTCGCCACCGGTCTGAATGAAAGTAAAGTCCCGTCCCGGTTCCAGGTTAAAACGCCTGAGCGCCTGGTTAGTAAAATAGTGCGAATTTCCACCGATGCGGCTCACGCCGACGCGTTTGCCCCTCAGATCCTCCGGCCTTTTTATATTGCCGCCCCCCACGATGCTATGGGTCATGACATTCTTCACGCCGCCTACGAAAACCACGTCCGTAGATCCCTGCAGGTAAGCACGCACGTTGCCGATGCCGCCGGTCAAGGTCATCTCCGCGTCTCCACCAAGCAACGCTGCGGTGACGATGCTCGATGATGAGATAAACACCAGATGAAAATCTAAATTGTATTTCTTAAATAGCCCCGCCTCCTCCGCCACCCAGGGCAAAGACTGGGACATGACACGCGCCGAGTGGATACCGATCAGTTTGTCGGCGCCCAAGACCGAGAGTGGCCAAGAAAACCACACCAGCGCTATCACTGTGAGTAAACCTTTGAGCAGCATATCGATTCCTCCCCCTGGTCAGGTTACCGCCTGCCATAAAGTTCGTGAACGAAACACGTACCTTCTAACTCTTTAAGGAAGCGATTGTCAAAGAAATCCTTGGGGTCGGCGCCGGCCGCTGGATGCGAACCAGTGACCTAAGGACTGCGAGATCATTCAGGACCTGCCAAGAGAGAAGAGTTCCATCTGGAATGAGCCCTGAGGCCCGGTCACCTAATTATTTGGGGATAAGGATATCCTTCAACTTGGCTACAAAGTCGGGCTTCACGTCAAAAAGCCTCCCCACAATCCTATCCACTTCCTCGCCTGACAACGGATCAGTGTCCAGCTTGGCCTTTTTAGCTTCAGCCAAGAACTCCGGATCTTTCATCGTGCCCATGAAAGCGTTCCTCAGGAGCCGCAACCGATCTGGAGGCGTCCTGGGAGGCAGGGCATAGAGCCAAAGAATAGCATTGATATTATAGGCTGCTTCGATCAACCGGCGCGCCTCATCCGTTTTGGCGAACTCGATGGCATTGGGCACGTCCGGCAGCGCGGGATGCTTTTGGGGCTGAACCTGGATCAGGATTTTAATGGAGCCGGACTCTATTTCCTTGGGCCAGGTAGCCTTAAACGACTCCCAGGTATTGCAAGCCCCTGAAAGCTCTCCCGACTCCACCGCGAGGCGGATATCGGCGGTACCCTTATAACCGTCAATCACCTGCAATGGGAGCCCAATTGCTGCCTTCAAGAGTCTTGCCACATCGTCTGTGCTTACTGCGCCTGGGGCGGTCCCGCCTACTTTCACAGGCGCCTTAGCGGCAAACCACTCATTGATACTGCTGATCCCACTTGCCTTTCGCAGGGCACAGACAGAGCTTGCCTGTATGGGAACACCGAGCCACTCAAACTTCCGCCCATCGAATTCAATCCCCTTAAGTCCCAAGACCTGTTGAAGGATAAGCCCGCCGATAAAGTTTCCAATAACTAGGCCATCCGGCTTGGCCCTATTAAAAATAAAGTTGGCTAAAAGAAGGCTTCCGGCGCCGGTCATGTTTTCTACTACCGTTGAAGGGTTTCCAGGGATATGTTTGCCAAAATGGCGGGCCATGACCCGTGTATAGGCGTCAAAGCCGCCCCCCGGTGAGAAACCTACAACGAAGCGAATGGTTTGACCCTTATAGAAGTCTTGAGCCAGGGCCGGGGAAAAGATCAATGTGGCTAGAGCGACCCCAACGATGAGTGATAGGAACTCGCTTTTAGGATCGGACCACTGAGAACTCAAAAGTCGCCTCCATAACCACGTGCTAGCCAGCCATCGGGATCGGGAAAGGGCCTACGGAGAGTGTGGGCTGGCTCCAGGTCACCCTTTTGGGGTGGACAGTATCCGATAAGGATCTGTTATGTCAACTTAGTAAGCCCTACACGTCCAGCCTTGCCCGCCCCAATTATCAACCCCTCCAATAATCATGTCGCGAGCATCAAAACTTAGAGGCCCATTGGCCGCTGCCTTAGGCGCCCCGGGATAACTGAGAATCTGAATCTCCTCGTAGGGACCGACTACTTTGTCGGGTGCCGTTAAGTCCAGCCAGCGGTCGCGGCTGCCTGTGCTTAC
>MGRY01000018.1:0-835 GCA_001799045.1 Deltaproteobacteria bacterium RIFCSPLOWO2_02_56_12
CAGAGATGGGCGTGTCCCACCCGTCCATTTTTTCCCAGACAGGTTCCGCCCGCTCCAGCACGCTAAGGCTTGCAGGAAACTCGCTGTAGATCTCGCCATTGCACCTGTAGGCGGTGCATATGCCGATCTTTTTGAAGCCGGTCAGGACATCGAGTTTTGTCAGGGCGATGCCGGTAATCCCGTTGATCCGGACCGCGTAGCGTAATCCAACCGCGTCCAGCCAACCGCAGCGCCGCGGCCTGCCGGTAGTGGCGCCGTACTCGCTTCCGCCCTCCATAAGTCTCTCTCCCTCCGGCCCTTTTAATTCGCTGGGAAACGGGCCGCTTCCCACTCGGGTGGCATAGGCCTTGGAGATGCCGATAATATGATCGATGCTTTTTGCCCCGATCCCTGCCCCTGAGTAGACTCCACCGATCTCCGTATTGGAGGAGGTCACATAGGGGTAGGTGCCGTGATCTACATCCAGGAGTGTCCCTTGAGCCCCCTCGAAGAGGACTTTCTTGCCCCCCTTGATCGCGCGATCGAGAAGCAGTCCCGTATCGGTGATGTACCCCTTAAGTCTTTCGCGGTAACCGCAGTAGGCGTCGTGAATTTCTTTGAAGCTCAGGGTCTTCTCTTTGAGGATCGCCTTGAGATAAATGTTTTTCTCTTCGATATTGTAGCGGAGCTTCTCGCGGAAAGTTTCCACCTCCAATAGATCGACGAAGCGGATGCCGGTACGGGCTACTTTATCTTCATACGCCGGACCGATGCCGCGTCCCGTCGTGCCGATCTTGCCTTTTCCTCTGAGCCTTTCCCGGGCCTGGTCGATGGACTTGTGGTAAGGCATGATCAG
>MGRY01000018.1:853-8692 GCA_001799045.1 Deltaproteobacteria bacterium RIFCSPLOWO2_02_56_12
CCGCAGCAAGGAGTCGTCGGTGAGGTATCCCCGCTTCTTCAGCCCGTCGATCTCCTCCAGCAGGACTTCAGGATCCACCACAACGCCGTTTCCGATAACGCAGAGTTTGCTCGAGTGCAGTGCGCCGGAGGGAATGAGATGCAAGACCGTCTTTTCTCCGTCGACGACGAGGGTGTGGCCGGCATTATTGCCGCCTTGAAATCGGACTACGATATCCGCGTTTTGGGCAAAGAGGTCGACGATCTTGCCCTTGCCCTCATCTCCCCATTGAGCTCCGATGACAGCTACGTTGGCCACGTTAGTCACTCGTGTTCGTGCTCGTGGCTCGTGTCCGCAGATGCAACAACGGCGCTACCCGGCCATTGTTTTTACGATCACGATCACGCACCACGATCACGTCTTTTTCCTAAAGCTTGACCAGCTCTGCGGTGACGATACTCGGCAGATTGCGCAGGGCCTCGAGGGTTTCTTTGGGAACCGCATCGTCAACATGGAAAAAAGAGATCGCCATCCCGCCGGCCTTTTCCCGGCCCAGTTCCATGCTCGCGATGTTGATGCCCTTTTGCCCCAGCAGAGTGCCCACAGCGCCGATCACGCCGGGGACATCCCGGTTGTTAAGGATGAGAATGTAGCCTTCGGGAACCGCCTCAAGATAAAAGCTGTTGATCCTGACGATTCTTGGGTTGTTGCTGCCGAAGATCGCCCCTTCGACCTCAAGCTCTTTCTGCTTGGTCTTGACCTTTACCGTAATCGAGCTGGCGAAGTCGCTCGCCCGGCTGCTCTTGGACTCGACGACTTTTATTCCCCTCTCCCGCGCGATCACCGGGGCGTTGACGTAATTAACGCTTGATTCCATCATCGGCGTTAAAATTCCCTTAAGAACCGCAAGGGTCAGAGGGGCGACGTCGTATTGGGTGACCTCGCCGCCGTATTCGACGTGGACCTCCTGGGGCAATGTGGCGAGCATCTGCACCTGGAGGCTGCCGAGCTTTTCTCCCAGGGTAAGATAGGGCCGGAGGGCCTTTAGCAGCTCCGGGCTCACGGAGGGGACATTCACCGCGTAGCGGATAATTCCACGGGCCAGAAAATCGACCATCTGCTCGGCTACCGCTATAGCCACATTCAACTGCGCCTCGTCCGTAGAAGCGCCCAAATGGGGCGTGGTAATCACCTGGTCCATCTTGATGAGCGGATGATCCGGCGGAGGAGGTTCATCGACATAGACATCCAGGGCCGCCCCCGCCACCTTGCCTTCTTTGAGCGCTTCCGCCAAATCCTTTTCGTCCACGATGCCGCCTCGGGCACAGTTAATGATCCTGACTCCCTTTTTCATTTTGGCAATGGCCTTACGGTCGATCAGTCCGCGGGTCTCGTTAGTCAGAGGGACATGCACGGTAATGAAGTCTGAGCGGGCAAAAATCTCATCCAAACTCACCGGCTCCACGCCAAGGCGGGCCGCATTTTCGGGGGTCACGAAGGGATCATGGCCGATCACCTTCATTCTCAACCCGACCGCTCGCTCCGCCACGATGCGTCCCACGTTGCCGAGACCGATGACTCCCAGAGTCTTGTTGCAGACTTCCACTCCCATGAACTTGTCCCGCTTCCACTGCCCGGCTTTGAGGGAGGCGACCGCCTGGGGAATATGGCGGGCGAGAGACAGCATCAGCGAGATGGTGTGCTCGGCAGTAGTCACGTTGTTGCCGCCAGGCGTGTTCATGACCACGATGCCTTTTTTGCTCGCGGCCTCGACATCGACATTCTCGACGCCGACGCCGGCCCTGCCGACGACTTTGAGATTTTCCGCGGCCCCGATGAGATCCGCGGTCACCTTAGTGCCGCTGCGAATCACCCAGCCGTGATATTCTCCGACAATCTTTTTGAGATCTGCCGGCTTGAGCCCCAGACGCACGTCGACCTTGAAGCCCGGGGTGCGTTCAAAAACCTCAAGCCCCTGAGGGGCTAAACTATCAGTCACAAGAATCTTCGTTTTCTGTTCCACGTTGTCTTTCCTTCTCTTTTTTCCTAATCCAGGCTCTCCATCAGAATTTCTTGCGCCGCGGCTGCCCCTTGGCCGAATTTTACCGGATGGCCGAACTTTTTGAGCGCCATCTCCAACGCCCCGATAGCGACCAGCACGTCAAAGGCGCCGATATATCCTACGTGGGCGATACGAATAATCTTTCCCTTGAGTTGATCCTGCCCCTCGGCAAACGTGATCCCCATGCGGTCACGGAGATACTCGAGGAGCTTTTCCCCGTCCATGCCTTCCGGAAGCATGACACCCGTGGTCGCCGGGCTGGGATTTTCAGGGGCGAGGAGGTCAAGGCCCAACGCCTTAGCCGCGGCCCGGGTGGCCCTGGCCAATCGTTCGTGGCGCGCATACACGCGCTCCAGCCCCTCCTCCTGCATCATTTTGAGCGATGCATGGAGGCCGAAGATCAGCGACACCGCCGGAGTGAACGCCGTGGTCTTCTTCTGCTGGTTTTTTCGCTCCAGTTTTAAATCGAGGTAGAACCTGGGAAGCTTCGCCTTTTCCGTCCTTGCCCAGGCGCGGTCGCTGAGAGCGACGAAGCCCAGTCCCGGCGGGAGCATCAGGGCCTTCTGCGAGCCGGTAACCAGGACATCGATGCCCCAGTCATCCATGGGTACAGGCAGGACGCCGACAGCAGTTACCCCATCGACAATGAGCAGCGGGCCATTGCGGGTGAGCTGAGCAATCTCCCGGACCGGATGGAGCGTAGTGGTTGAGGTCTCGCTCGCCTGGATCAGAACCCCCTGGATATCAGGATAGACCTTGAGGTGCTTCTCCACGACATCCACCTTGACGGCCTTTCCCCATTCCACCTTGAGCTGGATTACCTCAAGGCCGTAGGCCTGGCAGATCTGCTGCCAGCGCTCGCCGAATTTTCCTCCGTTGACCACCAATACCTTTTCACCCGGAGAGAAGAGATTAGAGACGGCCGCCTCCATCGCGCCCGTTCCCGACGAGGCCAGAGTCAGCACATCGTTTTTTGTTCCAAAGAGAGCCTGCAAACCCTCCCTCGCCTCAGCAAAGATCTTACTGAACTGAGGCGTCCTGTGATGAATCATCGTCTGGGCCATAGCCCTGACGACCTCGTCAGGGATGGGCGTGGGGCCTGGTGCGAGCAGATATTGCTTAATCATTTTTTCTTCCCTTAAAAATAAAAAAGCCTGAACCTCTTATAATTAAGAGACCCAGGCGTTCGGCCATCTTAACGCTTTGCACTTCCTCGTGGTTAATTCCACGTAGACGCCAGTCGCGCAAACCGATGAAACAATTTTTACCTATCTTAGAAGGTCCGGTTTGTCAACGACTTTTCAAACCGTAGTGAATGAACTCTCAAGCCGGGAGAACCGGACGAGGAGTTTTAATCGCACCGCCCTACGCTTTTCTGACTCGGATGGGCGCGCAAGCGTCTAGATGCCCTGAAAAGGCATCGATCCATTCCATCTTGTGAGGCAGCAGCGTGTTATAGTTCACACCCTTGCCGCGCGAGAGAGGCTGGCCGTGACTCCAGCGACCGAAACATGCTCCAACCCCTACCACCTCTGGATGAATCCCCTGGGTGAGCTTGACTGTGCCGGTAACCTTCTCTCCCTCGCAGCTCTCTACTATCACGGTTTCCCCGTCGCCGATCCCTTTTTGCCGAGCCGTTGCCGCGTTCATGATCAGGTTATAGCCCCAGGGGTGGCGGGTGGTCAGCTCATCTAGCCACGGATTGCCTTCTGTGGTTGAAAAAGAGTGAAAGCCGAACTTAAAGTTCACAGCCAATAAGTCGTAGCCTCTCGCTCGTTGCGCTGAGGCCGGACACGGTTTCCAAAAAGGCATGGACTGGTACCCGGAAAGATCCCAATCCAACCCCGCCTCCTTGACCAGCGCCTCGACTTTGGGCCGGATTTCCAGGAAGTGTTCGAAGTAGATAGGTAGACGGGGGAGGCGCAGAACTCCTCGAGGATAGCGTTCGCCGAGACCGCGGCGCCATGCCACCAAGCCGTTCTTCTTGAGCCAATCCAGGCCGTGATCGCTCCCGAAGCCGGATTTGGCGCTCAAGTCCAGAATCTCTTCCCAACGGTAGCTCCTCTGTTCGTCCAAACGATAAGGTTCCTTGAGGCGCAGCCTGTTGTTTAACTCGGCCGTAACCTTGCGGCCAAGCCCCAACTTCTCTCCCAGCTCGAGAAAGACATCCGCCAGGTGCTTCACGTTGGGCTTGGATTCTACGCCAGGCTGGCGCAGGGTGAAGTACCACTGATCCCCGGTGACCCATCCCCGGAGGCTGTTCACCGGGAAATCCAGTCGCTCCAGGGGATGCTGCACCGGCAGAATGATATCGGCGAATTCTACGGTCTCGTCTATCGTGTGGGCAAAGGATACCATGAAGGAAAGCCGGCTGAGGGCCTGGGCGAGCAACTTGGGATTGGCGCCTACCATTATGGCGTTAGACGAGCAGTGGACCACCACCTCCGGCTTGTATGGCAACAGGTGAGCATATTCTAGAAGCCCCAAGGCTAAGAGGGGACGCGGGCTTCTTCCCACCGGAAAAAGCTCCCCCAGGTCTACTGTTTGAGGAACGGTGGGCTTCCTGGCCGGGTAGGGGCGGCGATTACCCAACTCAGGGCCGGAGGTCACCAGCCCTTCAGGACCTTCGCCTATGCGGAACTTCCCGTGCGGCCCGACCACGTTGGTGCTGAGGTTGCCTCCGGGAACATCGACGGCTCCTACCATGACATTGAGAAGCTGTACTGCCGTGCCGGTCCACACGCCGTACATGTGCGCTGCCAGACCTCGACAGTCGGGAAAGGCGCACACAGGCCTCAGCGGCATCTTTTGCCCTTCGATCACGATGGTGCTGCCGATGGAAGCCGCCGCGCCGAACTCCCGCGCCAATCTGCGAATGGTAGAGGCGGGCACGTCTGTAATAGTCTCCACCTCCTCGGGCGGATATTGGCGGAGGTGCTCCTTGAGGGAGTGGAAGGCTGGCCGGCAAGCCATACCGCCGACATCATAATCGCCCAGGAGAGCAGGCCTAACCGGGGGGGCGTCGTAAGCGCAGGCGGCGCCTTTAGCTTCGTCCCATACCAATGGCTTTCCCGTCTCGGCGTCTCTCAAATAGCGCCCATCCTTCCCCACCAGATAGGGACCATTCGTCTGTGCCTTGAGGAATTCGGCGTCAAAGATGCCCAACTCATTGAGCAGCACGTTCAGCATGGAAAGCGCCAGGGCGCGATCGGTGCTCGGTCTGATGGGGATCCACTCGTCGGCCTTGGTTGCGATGGGCGTGCAGATGGGGTCGCACACGATCAGCTTCATCCCTCGCTCCCGAGCGTCGGCCATCGCCTTGGCAGCCTTGATAGTGTCATGGCCGACCATGGTTCCCTTCTGTGAGCCAAATAGCATCAGGTAACGACACCGGCTAAAGTCCGGCTCGGTATGCATAGAGCCCGTATTTAGGTAGTTGGACCATGTCTTGGCGCCGAACGGGGTGCCGACGCCCGCGTTGGGAGTGCCGAAGGATTGCGCAAAAGAACCGATTGCCGCCGTCACAGACTCCGGGTCTCCGGTGCCGGCTAAGACGATAAGCTTCCGGGGATCGTCTTCCAGCACACGGCGCAGATGCCCGACCACGATGTTCCACGCCTCCTCGGCGTCAATGGGCTCCCACTTGGGATCGACACCTATTCCTTTTTCGGGGTTAGTCCGCCTGAGCGGCGTTGCGACGCGATGGGGATTGTAGAGCCCCATGACCGCTGATATGCCCTTAGCGCAGATCCTGCCGTAGTTGTGGGGATTGTCAGGGTTGCCTTCGATCCCTACGACAGTTCCATTCTCCACTTTAATGATGATGCCGCAGGTGTTGACGCACACCTGGCACACGCTGGGAATCCGCTGCGTGACTGACCCCATCTCCCATCCTTTGCTTTTGGTTAAAAGAGTATCGGACATAATGAGCTATCGTGTCAACCCGATTTGAGCTTCTTGCGGGCCTCTCTCTCTATTTCATTTGCCACTCAATTTGAACTATGCGAAAATTCGCACTCTAATAAAAGGGAGAACTTCGGAGGCAGCATGCGGTATCGACCATTGGGTAGAACGGGTCTGAAAATTTCGGAGATCGGTTTTGGCTGCGGCAACAACGCCGTCCTGATGGTCCGCGCGACATACGAGGAACAGTTGCAGGCGGTCCGTCGCGCCCTGGAGCTTGGAATCAACTACTTCGACACCGCTTTTGCCTACGGCTTGGGGAAGTCGGAAGAGAATCTGGGAAAGATCCTAAACGAGCTGCGAGCTTCAGCCGTTGTCGCCACCAAGATTCGGCTTGAACCCGAGGCAGTGACCGGCCTTAAATCCGCAACGATCCAGGCGGTCGAGGCGGGCCTCAAGCGTCTTAAGAGAAATTACGTGGATGTGATCCAGTTGCATAATCGAGTCACGGTCGAAAGAAATCCGGGCAAGCGTTTCAGTTTGACAGCCGGAGACGTTGTCGGACCTGGAGGAGTCATCGAGGGTTTTAAGGAGCTAAGGGATAAAGGCAAGGTGGGTCACTTTGGCTTCAGCGGCCTGGGTGATCCATCTGCATTGCATGCGTTGATCGACAGCGGAGAGTTTCACCTGGTCCAGGCTTATTACAACCTGCTCAACCCGAGCGCCGGCCAACCGGTTCCGCGGGGCTTTAGCGCTCTGGATTATGGCCGGCTCATCGATCGAGCCGCGGCTAAAGGCATGGGGATTGCCGTCATTCGAGTCTTAGCAGCGGGCGCTCTTACTTCAGACCCAACAGCAGGAGGAGGAAGCAGTCCGGAGCCGCTCTCGCCCGGCTCCGACTATAGCCTCGATCTTGAGCGTGCCGAGAAGGTTAAATTTCTGATCGGCGGCGATATCAAAAGCCTCACCGGGGCCGCCATTCGCTTCGCTTTGATGAAGCCGGAGGTCTCCACCGTCCTGGTTGGCTTCTCCAACACCGCTCACATCGACGAGGCGGTCGCCTGCTCCGGCGCGGGTGGGCTATCGCAGGATGCTATGGCCCGTTTGAGAAAACTTTGGGACAACGATTTTGGAGGTCAGAGATGAACCCGTTCAAATCTTATGTTTTTACATGGTGGCAGCTGGGTCTGCTGAAAACTTCGATGTTGGCGCTTGGCCTCGCGCTGGGTGCAACTTGGCCCGGAGCGTTTGCCAGATGGCGCGCCATTCTATGGGTTGTTTTCTTGATTCCGGCTATCTACCTTATGGTCATCAGTTTTCAGCAGATGTGACCGTTGAGCAGCCCGCCAGGCAAGCATCTCACCCAACAACAAAGGGCTTGAATCTGATCCTAAGATGCCTTACCTTTGGAGCCACTTTTAGACAGCCGGCTAAGGCTGGGCCGCTCGATCCGATCGCATCATTGATTTTTTCTACGTAAGCCTGGACTGGGTCTCCCCAGCCGGGCTTTTTTGCTTAAGAGGAAAGGTGAATTAAACCAGAAGCCGGGAGGCAACAGCGGTTAATAAGAATGATCCTCGTTAGATAAAGGTAGCGGCAAGCAAAGTCAATAATGCATCCCCAGCATTACTTTTCTGTCGGGATGTAATAACATGACAATTGGCGCTGATTAACCGACCGAGAGAAATCCAAGGAGCCAAAGATGGCAACAAATAAGAATACCACAGATGACCGACTTTCCGTTAGCGAACTGGAACAGAAGCTTAAAAAAATGCCGAACGACAACGATCTGAAAGAACGGTTGGCCGATGCTCTTCTAGATCGTTATATCTATGGGGAAGCGGATTCCGATCCTGGTAATAAGTCTGACATTGCTCGGGTTAGAAAACTACTTT
>MGRY01000019.1:0-285 GCA_001799045.1 Deltaproteobacteria bacterium RIFCSPLOWO2_02_56_12
GGCCGCTCTGTCGCTGGCCGCCGCGTTCGCCGCGACCCTCTCCACGCGGAACCGTGAACGGCTCAAGGAGCTCTCGACGAAAGTCGGCGAGCGCGCGCGCTGACCATATTGACATTCCAATTTGAGAAGGAGAGGGTTCGCTTTATAGAATGTGAGGAGCAGAAACCGGGAACTTCCGTTTTTACGTTCTACTCAGCCACTACTGAGATCTTTATAGTCGCGGTCACGTCCGCGGCCAGACGGACAGGGATCTCATAGTCTCCAAGGCTCTTGATCGGCTCGTCG
>MGRY01000019.1:318-14690 GCA_001799045.1 Deltaproteobacteria bacterium RIFCSPLOWO2_02_56_12
TTCGCTTTAAGGGCTTTCTCAATATCCATGTTGGTCACCGAGCCGAAGAGCTTCCCCTCTTCTCCGGTCTTGACCGGTATTATCAGCGCAACCGCAGCCAATTGTTCACTCAAGCCTTGTGCATGTTTCACAACCCGCTCTCTCTGAGCCGCAATGACCCGCTTCTGGTGCTCAAAACCCTTCTGGTTTTTGTTGTTGGAGACAAGCACCAAACCGCGCGGCAAGAGGTAGTTGCGCGCATAACCGTCTCGCACCCGCACTACCTCTCCCATCTTGCCAAGGTTAACAATATCTTCCTTCAAAATAACTTCCATAGTATGACTCCTCCTAATTCCGTTACTCGTTATTGGTTATTCGTTAACTCGATTAACGAATACACGAGTATGCGATGAACGGTTATTCCCCTTTAAGAGACTTGGCTCGGATTCAAATCCTTTTTGTTCAAGCGGCGAAAATCGCCCCAGAGATCAAAGAGTCCGAGACCCACCACAAAAAGCGTGAAGAGCTGCTCGAAAACGATAAGGACATAAGCCAGGCTGCGCAAGAAATACGGGATATTCTTGCGATGAAAGTAGTACGCAACAATAGCCAGACCCTGTAAAAAATAAAAAACCGCGGTCACCAGGAAAACGTTCAAAGCCAATGCCTTGACGACCTCCCCCGCGGGAAAGAAAAGGGAGAAACCCGAAAGGATAAAACCCCAGATGAGAGGCTCGGGGGCCTTCCATTCCCTGATATCGCCGCTGGCGGCAAAAAAAGAGCTGTGATCGGGAAAACGGCGGTAGAGAAAAAACAGGTTGATGAGTATCGCGGCCACAAAACCCGCAAAGGCGAGAGCCGGCATCATTTGAAGGACCATATCGATGATTTGCGGCGCACGCTCTCTGAGAGCTTCCAGGCCCTCTCCCGAAAAACCAACCTGCTCGTAGACCTTAAGCGAAATTTCCAGATTCTCTCTAAGGGCTGCTCTGAGAACCAGCTGCAGCGCAGGGAGGGAACCAAAAAAATACCACAGGAAACCAAAGGCGGCAGCGAGCATTCCCGCAGCGGTGCCTACCACCACTGATTCTATCGACCAACCGCGGCCGAAGGAGAGGGTAAGCAAAACCGCCAAAAGAGCCAGGAGGGAAAACCCCAGGGCCAACTCCTTACCGCTGACGAAAAAAAGCACCAGGGTTACTATCAGGAGGAGGGCCACACCGTAGCCTTTCCCCTGCTTCAGTCCCAACGCCAGGGCCGGCTGGGGGACCAGAGGAATCAATAAAAAACCGACGAGGGGGATAGCTACACCGGATAGAAAAAGCACCATCGTGAAGAACAAGGCGGGAAGAAAACTCTTAATGATTTCTCGGCGACCCATAGAGACCTGTTTCGGGAAAAGCCCGGCTAGTTTCTGGCCGTGCTGAAAGGGAGGAGGGCAATGCTGCGTGCCCTCTTGATCGCAGTCGTAACCAGCCGCTGGTGATGCGCGCAGTTGCCCGTAATACGACTCGGGGTCATCTTTCCCCTCTCCGTGACGAACTGGGTCAAGGTCCTCGTGTCCTTGTAGTCGATCTTGAGCTCTTTATCCGCACAAAACCGACATACCTTCCGCCGAACCATAAACCGGCGCCGGCCCGGACCCTGTTCCTCGTCCATCCGTTCGCGGTTCATTCTCTGAGCTGGAGCCCTCTGTGCCATCTTTTAATTACACCTCATCCTTTCACAGCGGGAGACCTTCCTCTTGTCCTGGAGTCGGGAGGCCTCCCAGATCGATAAATTGAACCGTATTGGCAACCACCTCATACTTGCTTTTCTTCTGTCCCTCGGAAGTCTCCCACCTTTTCTGCGTCAGCCGTCCGTCCACTAACACACGGGACCCGCGCTGGAGATGCTCCTTGCTACGTTCCCCCACACGGCCAAAGACCACAACGTCAATGTAACAGACATCTTCCTTAAGCTCGTCATGGATCCGGTATTTATGATGGACAGCAAGCGGAAATTCGCAAACTGCCAATCCCGCGGGGGTGTACCGGAGCTCAGGATCTCGAGTCAGGTTTCCCAAAAGGATAACCTTGTTGTACTCCCCCATCGGGCGCTCATTCTCCGACGATTGAAAAAACTACGATTGTGGCTCTAGCTTTGCTCCATCCTCCTCGGTACTTTTCCTGCTTTCTTGGGGAATGTCTTTCTGTCTCGGCTGCGGCGGCTCCTTCGTCTCTTCATCCAAGCGCACCGTCAGGTAGCGCAACACCTCATCGCTGAGCCTCATATTTCGTTCCAGCTCCTCCACCGCGCGGGCAGAGGATTGATATCGAAGAAGGGAATAATAGCCCTTACCCTGTTTTCGGATACGATAGGCAAGATCCATCAGTCCCCACTCATCCGCTTGGGACACGGCTCCTTCCAATCCTTCGATAATCTTTTTAAACCTATCGATAAACTCCTTTACCTTTTCCCCCCGATCGGGATGGACGATAAAGATGGTCTCATAACTTGTCACGATCGCAATTTTCTCCTTTAATTCAATTATTTAATGCTTATCACAAGAACTTTTGTTTTACAATTAGCCCTCGAGGCACCCAGCCGGCATTACCCTCTAACCCAGCCACGGCAACTGCAGCGCAATGAGCAACATCGCCACAAAGAGAGTGGGCACGGCCACAACAGCGCCTGGCCCAATCCATTCCGAGAACGAGACATGCTTCTTCTCGCGCCGCTCCAGAAGACCGACAGCGATTATATTGGCCGTGCTGCCTATGACCGTGAGATTTCCCAGCAGTGTCCCGCCAAACAGCAAACCCCACCAAAGGGGTCGCACGTTGATGCCTGCCTGCTCTAGGTCGCTAAGGATGGGAACGAAGGTGGCAACCGCCAAGACATTGTCCATGACCGCGCTGAGCAACCCGCTGGTCCAGGTTATGGTTATCAGAAGAGCAACCGGTCCGCCACCGGTCAAACCCAGAATGCCCTTGGCGAGGATCTGGGTAACCCCCATATAACGGAGAGTTCCAACGGAAGCAAAGAGGAACATGAAAAATGTCAACGTCCACCAGTCAACACGCCGTTCGACTAGCTTGGCAGCCCCCTTTCCCTCAAAAAATAGCGCCAACCCCGCCCCGGCGAGCGCAACGCCGAGAAGTAAGGTGTTGCGCTCAAGACTAAGGACCGCTTCGAACCGTCCGTGCAGTATCAAACCCAGAATGGTCAGGGCAAAGAGACAGCCGCAAAGGATCAGATCTCGGCGCGGCACCTTCTCCACTTCCACCACGTCGTGATTCCTCCTCAATCCTTTACCCAGGGCCGCCGTTTCATTTCTGAAGTACCACCAGCATAAGGGCACGGTCAGAGCCAACACAACAATAGAAATGGGGGTCGCCCAGCGCAGAAAGTCGACAAAGGTTAAGCCGCCTCGAAGGGCAATCAGAACGCCAATAGGGTTCCCCACGACAGTGGCGCTGCTGCCGATATTCGTGGCAAAAACGACCATGATGAGAAACGGCACCGGGTTGACCTTATATCGGCGGGTGATGTGAAGAGTAAGGGTTGTCATGAAGAGGATCGAGGTCACCTCGTCAACCAGCGCTGCTGACAGGGCGCTAAGCCCCATGAGCGTCGCCGTAAGACGCTTGGCGCCTGAGCCGGCATGTCGCATAACGGTTTCGACCACCACCTCAAAGAAGCGCCGTTCCTCCAAAAAACCGATCACGATCATCATTCCCACTAGAAAGAGAATAATATCCAAACTGGCAAACTCAATCAGGGTCTCAAGATTAATCAGACCCGCTGCCAGAAGGATCGCCACACCTACAAGGGCAAATGCCAGACGGAACTGCCAGTAGAGAAGCGTGCCTAAGATGAAGGCAGCGAACACAGCGACACTGAGGGTCTGCCTCCCATCCAATCCGCCCAATACTGCCAGGGCACTTACAGCTCCGAGTCCCAAAAGGTAACCCACTCGTCGTGGCCAGCTTCGGGAAACGTCGATTTGGGCAGCGTCGCTCAGCGTCCCAGCGATTACGCTGAGACCCTCTGTATCAACTTCTGTCGGTTCCTTTTTGATCAAGCCGTGCCTCCGTTTATACTCGATTAAATCTTTCCATTGCCCGCTGGGGACTTTCTTTCAGAAGGCATACCACGGCATCCGCCGCCCTGGAGATAACCCCCTCTAGACCCGATCTCTCGGCTGGAGAAAAAGGCTCCAGCACGTAATCGACGGGATCGGCGTCCGGCGGGGGTCGACCAATCCCCACACGGACTCTGAAAAAACCTTCCTCCCCCAACGTCTCGAGGATAGAAAGCATGCCCCGATGTCCTCCCGCCCCGCCGCCTGGACGGATACGGATTCGACCGAAGGGGAGATCGAGATCGTCATGGATAACCACCAGATCCGTGACGGTGATCGGGAAGTAGCGGAAGAGCTGTTTTACAGCCACGCCGCTGTGGTTCATATAGGTCTGGGGTTTGACCAGCAGGATTTTTTCCCCGTCGGTCCGCCAGTCACCAATCAGAGAGTCGTGTTTTATCTTCTTAACTGCGATCTGATTTTCCGAGGCGACCCGGTCGACAACCAAAAACCCCAAGTTGTGCCTGCTCCGTTCATATTTCTTGCCTGGATTACCCAGACCGAGAACGACTTTCACCTAAGGATTTCCCAGAGAGACCGAGGCAAAGGCAAACTAGGATTCGGAGCTCTCCTCCTTTTTCTTTTCCTCAGGGGCAGCCGCAGGCGCCTCCGCTCCTTCAACGACAACCGCAGGGGCGGCCTCCGCAGCCGGCGCCTCTTCAACCGTCGGCGGCACAACCGTCACAAGGGTAAAGTTGGTCTCATAGACGGCCACGACCCCCTCCCGCATCGGTAAATCGGTAATGTGGAGAGAATGGCCGATATCCAAGGCGGAGACCTCCACATTGAAGTACTCCGGTATATCCATCGGCAAACACTCGACTTCGACCTCGCGCACGACCGGTTGCAGGATGCCTCCCCGCACCACGCCTTCCGCCTTGCCCACGAAATGAAGCGGGACTTTGACCCGGATCTTCGCCGTAAGATCGACCTCGTAGAAATCGGCATGAACGACTTCTCCCGTGACGGGATGGAACTGCATCTCTTTAACTAAGGCCACCCGGTCTGCCAGCAGCGGCGATGCGGATTTAATCCGAATCAGGCGCGACCCTTCGAGATCGGCGACGCGGCTCAAGAACTCTTTCCTATCGAGCTCCAAAGGAACGGCCTGGGCCTTCGGACCGTAAAAAACGCCCGGCAACTTTCCCTGCCGGCGAAGTTCTTTCACCTTGCCCTTGCTTCCGGAATCACGCGGCTCAATTTGGATTTCAACGGTTTCCAATGAAATGCACCTCCTACTTATTCAATGTCAAAAAAGATTCGCTCAGACAAACAGGGAAGTGACGGACTTTTCCATGTGCGTGCGCCGGATGGCCTCCCCGATCAGATGGGCCACCGACAGGACCTTGATTTTTTTGCACTTCGCCGCCTCGGCTCTGAGCGGGATGGAGTTGGTTACAATCAGCTCCTCCAAGGAAGATTCATTGATTTTCCGAATCGCCGGGCCCGAGAGCACCGGATGAGTGCAACAACCAAGAATCCTTTTTGCCCCCTCCCTCTTCAAGGCCTCCGCCGCCATGGTTAATGTCCCTGCAGTATCCACCATATCGTCCAACAGGATCGCCGTCTGCCCTTTGACCTCGCCGATGATATTCATTTCCGCCACTACGTTAGGCCCGCTCCTCCGTTTATCAATAATGGCCAGGGAGACATTCAGCCGGGTAGCAAAATCCCTGGCCCGTTCCACTCCGCCGGCGTCAGGAGAGACGATCGTTACCTCATTACGATTCAAATGCCGCTTGAGGTATTGAAGCAACACGGGCGTGGCATAGAGGTTATCCACCGGGATGTTGAAAAATCCTTGGATCTGACCCGAGTGGAGATCCATGGTAAGAATGCGCGAAGCCCCTGCGGTCGTGATCAAGTCCGCAACGAGTTTCGCGCTTATCGGCACCCGGGGGGCTACCTTCCGGTCCTGGCGGGCATAGCCGAAATAGGGCATGACTGCGGTAATCCTTTTTGCCGAGGCCCGCTTGAAGGCGTCCAACATCAAAAGCATCTCCATCAGGTTGTCGTTCCCCGGGGCACAGGTCGACTGAATTACGAATACATCTCCTCCCCGAACGTTCTCCTTGACTTCAACCTTGCTCTCCCCATCACTAAACGTCTCCACCAACGCTTCCCCTAGAGGAACCTTTAGATAATGACTGATTTCCCGGGCCAACGGGGCATTCGAATTCCCGGCAAATATTTTGAGATCGTCTATTACCTGTCTCATACCCACGAAAAACAATTCTTCAAAAAAAAGAATAGCCCTCACGGGCTAAACCATCGCCTGGACATCTTACGCAATACCAGGGAGATGAAATCTGGCTGGGCGGGAAGGATTCGAACCTTCGATACCGGATCCAAAGTCCGGGGCCTTACCGCTTGGCGACCGCCCACTCCCGAACTTTTTTCCTAAGGAAACTCATCCGACCCCTGGGAAAATATCCTCATCCCCCTCCCAGCGCTCTTCGGCTGCCCCTTCCCGCAAGCACTTTCTCGTATTCCACGATGATTTTTTCCTCGATCATTCTACGGGTTTCATTATTAATAGGATGGGCGATGTCCTTATAGGTGCCATCCTTATGCTTTTTACTCGGCATGGAAACAAAGAATCCAGTCGTTCCTTGAATAATCTTTAGGTCCCTTATGACAAAACAATGGTCGAACGTAATCGTCACGTAAGCCCTGAGCTTCTCTTCATCTACAGGAAAGACCCTAACATCCGTAACCTCCATAGGGACCTCCTTCACGTCAGGTCCAGCAAGACCCGATGGATTATGGACGGGCTCTTATTCTAGCTCAACGACCGTACCAGATACGCCTCTACTCCCTCCTTACGCAAGCGATGAAAGGCCCCCCTGGCTATTTGCCGCGATGGAAAAACTCCAAAGACGGAGGAACCGCTCCCAGACATAAGGGCCCCCACTGCACCTTCCTGAATTAACCTCTGTTTAAGGAAAGCTATTCGCGGGTAACGACGCATGGCGACTTTTTCCAGGTCATTAACCAGAAGGCGCTTAAGCCCTTCAGAATCCCTCAGGGAGATTTGAATGCTAGTATTTTCAATAGCTTTTGTCAACTTACCAAAACGGAAGTGACGATAAACCCAGCGCGTGGAAACCGGGAATCCCGGGTAGAGGATAACCATCCAGAGGCGAGGAAAAAAGGGCAGGCGGCGCAGTAACTCCCCGATGCCGCGGGCCCTTGCCGGACGCGCATCAATAAAGAAAGGTACGTCGGCGCCCAGCGAAGCAGCCAGGGAAAGGATTTCCCTGCGCTTCAAGCCAAAACCGAAAAGCCGGTCGAGTCCTTTCAACGTGGCAGCGGCGTCACTGCTGCCGCCGCCCAACCCTCCCCCTACGGGAATTCCCTTGCGGATATGAATGTGAACAGGGTCTAGAATGCCCTTTCTTGTCAGCAGCAGAGATGCCGCCTGGTAGGCAAGGTTTGCCGTTCCGGATGGAACCAGCGGGTGATTGCACGTCACCTTCAAATCTCCCAGCGCTGCCTTTTTCGACTTGGACCTGCTAATTTGAACCTCGTCGTAGAGATCGACCGGAATCATCACCGTGTCCAAGAGATGGTAGCCGTCTTTTCTCTTTCCTACGATCCGAAGGGAGAGATTGACCTTTGCGGGCGCTCGAATCCTCATCGTTCTTTAGGTAACATAGTGGCCCGGAGTTGCCAAGGATCTCACGCAGAGGAAACGCGCATGGATACCAAGGAACATTGACTCGTTCCCGGTCGAATGATAGAAAATTCACGGCGCCCGTAGTGAAAAGGATATCACGAGGGTCTCCGGAACCCTAAGTCCGAGTTCGATTCTCGGCGGGCGCACCATCCAATAAGAGCTAAGAGCTTGTCGTCCACCACATGCCCTCGCCGGCCGGGGCCTACTTTTTCTTCAGCTCCATATCCAAAGCGAGCACTTCACCCTCGCGCACCAGTTCAAAAGGCGCCTCCCTGGTCCCAAACTCGGGATGCCATACCTCCAACCGGTACTTCCCCAACACCACTCCACTCAAACTGTAGTTCCCACGACTGTCGGTCACCACAAAATAACTGTGCCCCTTCACCACCACATACGCCTCCATGCTCGGATGCACATTACATAAAATTTTGACAACTCCGGCCTTATCAAACGTAACACTCCGGCTCTTCCCGGGCGCATAAAGTCCTAAATCAAACTTCTTCGCCTCCGAGGTCGAAAATACGTTGTGAAATGTCTTGTCGTTGTTCGGAAACTCCACCACCGCCCCAACCTGTACCGCCAACACCCGCGGAATGAACCTTAGCTCCCGCTGATCCATCACCGCCTTCTTCGATTTGAGATTTGAGATCTGAGATTTGAGATACTTCTCTGGCAGCCCCTCAACCGAGACGACAACATCCGAGGTCGGCCTTCCCCCTATGGTTATGCTCCCCTTCACAATCCCCGTCTTGGCTGGCTCTGCACCCAAAGCTACGGCGGGAAAAACTAGCCCAAAAGCTACTACCCACAACCAATAGCCCCTCATCTCTTCTTTACCCCCTGGGATGTCGAAAGCATAAAGTCCACCTTCGATACCGCTCCCCCCTTTATCTCTACCCGCTTCTCCTCTACCCCCAAACTCTCATGCCATACCTTCAACCGATAGCTCCCCGCCGGTATATCAGTGATCTGGTACTCCCCGTATAAATCCGTCACCGCATAATACGGATGCTCGCTTACCGCCACATACGCCCTCATCCACGGATGCGCTTCACATAGTATCTTGATCACCCCGGAACTCACTAATGCCTTGCGGCTTACTCTCCCGGGATAAAGCCCTACGTTAAATTGCGGCTGCCCGTCCGGCGTGTACGCATGAACCGTGTGCAATATCGGATCGCTGTTCTTCATCATTAAAAATTGCCCTACACTCGCCGCCTGAACGTGTGGAACAAACCGGCACTTCGCATTGTCCAGCTCATGCACCGCCTCCCGCTCCACCACCTTGCCTTTGCTCACCCCCTCCAATGTCACCACCGCATACCTCACCCCCTGCCCTACCCCTACCACCAAACTCTCATCGACTACCTTCCCGCATACCTCCCGGTTCTTGGTTACCTCCAAATACCCGCCCTTCACTACCTTCCCCTCTACCTTCACAAATCCGCCAACCCTCCCGCCATTCGCTACCACTACCTCCTCGTACCCCATCGCAGGTGAGGAAAAGGACATGAGAATGAATAACAACAACCAATACATAAGACTCCCCTTTGCACTGCCGATCATAGCAGGAGAATTATTAGCATAATCAGCGGGCAATATGCCAGAAAATTATTTCCTATTTTCTTTTGCTCTTTCTTATTTCCCGATTCCCCATTCAGGCCAAGATGACCCTTTGGCCGTTTTTTGGAATCTCCGTGTTCCATCGTAGCTTCTTACCGATAAGCTCGGCTAACGCCGAACTCGCAGGGAATTCTCCATGGACTACAAAGGTCTTTTGCGGCGCCCTGGTAAAATTCCCCAACCAGCGGAGAATCTCTTGCTGATCGGCATGGGCCGAAAAGCCGTCGATCGTTTTGATTTTCGCGCGAACGGGGACCATCTCCCCGAACATCTTGATCTCCTTTTTCCCGTCCTGAAGCGCTCTGCCGCGTGTCCCTTCAGCTTGAAATCCCACGAAAAGAACCGTTGTCCTTGGATCCGGAAGCCGAAGCCTGAGATGGTGCAGGACCCGCCCGCCGGTCGCCATGCCGCTCGCCGAGACGATGATCAAAGGACCCGACAGGTCATTGATGGCCCTCGACTCTTCCGGCGAGCGGGCAAGATGAAACTGCCGGCAGCAGAGGGGACAAAGCTTCTGGTCCATTAAAAGCTTCATATCGAGGTCGTGCTCCTCCGGATGAGCACAGTAGATATCTGTGACATTGATGGCCATCGGGCTATCGACATAAACCGGGAGAGAAGGGATCCTTCCCTGATCCTCCAACTGCCTGATAAAGTAGATCAGCTCCTGGGTTCGTCCCACGGCAAAAGAAGGTATGATCAGGCATCCCCTTTCCTCCGCCACATCATGGATCACTCTTGCCAGCTCCTCCTCCGGCTTGTCCGGATGGATGCGATCCCCGTAAGTGGACTCGACAAGAAGCCAATCGGCCTGTCCCACCGGATCAGGATCTCTCAGGATCGGCCTGTGATAGCGCCCTAGATCTCCCGAATCGACAAGATACCTTTTTCTTCCGTCAATCTCTAAAGTAATTCGCACCGCCGCGGCCCCGAGAATGTGTCCCGTGCGGAAGAAGCGGAGTGAGACCCCTTGCGCCAGCTCCACCTCCCCGGAGTAGTTTGTGCGGCGGAGGAGATCCAAAGAACGGTAGGCGTCCTCAACCGTATAAAGCGGCAAAGCGGGCTTGTGCTTTGAATAACCCCGCTGGTTGGCGTAGCGCGCCTCTTCCTCCTGCAAGTGAGCCGCGTCCGGGAGCAACACTCTCAGAAGATCGCAGGTGGCGGGCGTTGCATAAACATCGCCCCTAAACCCTTGCTGCACGAACTTGGGAAGGAAACCGGAATGATCGATATGGGCATGAGTGAGGATAACGGCCCTTAGCTCCTTGGGACGTATCGGCAGAGGAGCCCAGTTGCGAAGCCTGTATTCCTTCAACCCTTGGAACAGGCCGCAATCCAGCAGAAACTGATCTTCGCCGGCGGTCAGAAGAAACTTGGACCCTGTAACCGTGCCGCTGCCACCGAGGAATTGCAGTGTCAGTTGATTGCTCATACTATCTTGAAGCAGGCCGCGGCCTGAGACTCAACCCGGCCCGTGCGGGAGAGCGCAAGAACGGCCCCGGAAATAGCAGCATCCTCTCTAGGAACGGGCGCCGATCAGCATCCAGAGCCCGATTGCGACAAATCCTAAACCGGCCGCAACCCTAAGGGTCGAGGGAGGCACGACGCGTGAAACTTGAGCTCCAAAAAGAACCGCTAGAAGACTTGCGAAAACCAGAGCCGCGGAGGCAGCGGCGAAAACTTCCCACCGGCTAAGGTTTTGGTCCGCCGCAAACAGCAGAGTTGCCACCTGGGTCTTATCGCCAAGTTCAGCCATAAAGACACTCAAAAAAACCACCAGCAGTGCTTTCAATGAGAACCTCCCTAAGCTAGTTATTGAGCCGGGAGTGTATCATTTACGTGCCCTTTGTGGCAAATTTCTGCGCTACCGCTGCAAGCCAGAATAAGCCTAAGGCCATCCCCGCTATTAGCATTGCGATTACCCACGAAGGTAGTCCAAATAATCCCGGCAGAGTTTCATGACCCATACCGCCGCTCCAGGCAAAGTCGTAGATAACCGGGTAGATCTCAGCGAAGCCAAGGATGCCGAGAATGATTCCGATCATGAAAACCAGAGCATCTAATTTTCCGCTGGCCGCGCCCACGGCCGCAGTACCGGGGCAATAACCTCCTACGACAAAGCCGAGCCCTATCAGCAATCCTCCCAGGGCCTGAGGCCATAGGTAGGTGCCGGGAATCGCCAGCATACTGAGATCTATCCGCCCTACTGCTCCCAACAAGAGCAAACCAACCGCTCCCACTACAACCGCGGTGAACATGACCCGAAGGAGCGCAAAATCCCGGAAGTAAAACATAGCCGTCAGCTTCCTTGCGCTGCCAAAGCCGGCCCTTTCGAGAAAAAACCCAAAGAGGAGCCCGGCAACCAGCGCGAAAACGAGTCCAATCTCCGGAGTTAAGATCTCATTGGGCACAAGGGGACCATTCATTGCCACTCTCTCCTAACCAACCAAGCAAACATGTATCCGCCCAGAAAAAAAGCCAGGGTAAAGAGCCAGCTCCCCACCGCCAGGACAGCTCCGCCGGAGAGAGCCTGCCCGCTGGTGCAGCCCTGAGCCAGGCGCGAGCCGAATCCGACAGAGATCCCGCCGCCAAGGGCAAAGAGCAGTCGATCTACTTCTCCGATCTTTGGGCCGCGCTCGATTTGAAATTGGAACCGTCTAGCAGTCAGCGCGCCGAGGAAACCACCGAGCAGCACCCCGAGCATCTCGATCACGATCCAGCTCTGCGAAAGCGGCCCGAGCTCGAGATAGCGCCTGAGGTAGATATTGGTTTGGGCATGCTCCGGCGCTTCGGTCTCGAGCATCCTGGCGGCGAGTTGAGTATAGGCCCCGGAGGCGCCGACGCCGTGGCCCATGACGTAGTAGGTGAGAATCAACGTCAGACCGATAGCCAGCCCCGCCACGTAGGCAGACCAGTAGGCGGGTTTTTCCGCAGGCGGATTATCGCGCTCCATGATCTTGCTCGCTGCCAACTACTGTGCGCGAAGCGGGCAAATTCACCCTACTTGGCTTCTTCCATGGCCTTGCCGTGCTTCATCATCACCTCGCCCATCGCCTTGAGCAGCTCACCTCGGAACTGAAGCATCTTGCCCATGGTCTTGGGGTCCATCTGACCACTACCCATCATCCGCATCATGCCCATACCGGATGGCCTCATTTGACCGCCCATCATGCCGGGCATCATCCCCATGCCGCCGCTCATCCCGCTCATCATTGGGCACATCATGCCCATCATACCCTGCCCCATCATCCCTCCACCCATCATGGGTGGCTGGCCCGTGGGCTGATCCTGCTGCCCGGTCTGGCCCATCATTGGCATCTGCCCGCCCATTTGCGCCTGCGCACTTACATCGGCTAATCCGATCAGGATCAACGCGACCAGAGACATTACCATTATCATCCTTTTCATCCTGAGCCCTCCTTTTTGAATCTACATATGCCCCGTCTTATCCATCAATTTCAGGTACCAATCTGGAAGCCCATATTCGTCAGTTCTGTACTCCGGGCGGTAGCCCTTGATGTCTAGGATAGGGGTACCGTCGAAGTAGTCAAGTCCCTTTACAAACAGTCGCCTGCCCTTCCGGCTTATCAGCCGGACGAGGGTGAGTCCGATCGGGTTGGGGCGGCTGGGAGAATCGAGCGCAAAGACTCCCAGCAGGGGCAGATCCTCCAACTTGAAACCTCTTTGCACTAGCCGCTTTGCTTTTACTTGAAGAGGCCCAATCTGTTCCGCCCTAAGTTTGTGGAAGTAGCAGATCAGGAACAGGTGAGAGTAGCCATCTATGCCTTCCAGCGCCGGTTCATATTCAGGATAAAACTCCAGCTCACCCTCGATCTCCCCTTCCTCTTCTCGCACTTGATCATCGGTGGCATTCACCCTGACCACACCCACAGGTTTCAAAGAGATCTCCACGCGCCCCCCTCCTATCTCCTCATCCACTGGAAACAACCCGGCCCTGAACCGGCGGACAAGGGTAGGTCGGGCTCTGTTCGTTGAAAATCTCCGGCTCGAGTTTAATCGCCGTCTTGATGGAGTTGGAAACGAGACAAACTTTCTCCGCCTTTTCCAGGATCCGCGCGGCGCGCTCGAGATCCTTTGGCAAGCGGACCACAACCCTGGGTCGAAGGATAATCTCCGTGATCTGAAAACCCACGCCTTCCACCTTCTCCAGCTTGCCTCTGGCCGAAGCGCAGAAGCTGACAACGTCAAGCTTGGAATTTTCCGCTATGGCCAGAAAAGTGGTCATGAAGCAGACGTTGACCGAGGCAACGTAGAGATGCTCCGGGGTCCAAATCCCCTCATGCCCTTGGAATTCCGGCGGGGCGGCGACTGGAAACGGAGGCAAACTCGGAGATCGGAGCTCGCCCCTCCGCTCCCCCGTCCACTCAATTTCCGTCTCGTAAAACAAAGGTGTTGGATCCTTCAACCTGATCTCTCCTTATTATTAGCTCTTCTTGTCCCTAGCCAGAAACTCCCGCAGCAAGTCGGCATAGGTGATGATCCCGACAAGGACATTTCCTTTATCTACCACTGGCAACGCGCCGATTTCCCAGTGCAGTATGAGCTTGGTCGCCTCTTCCAAAGACGCTTCAGGGCCGATGACGACGGGATTGAGCACAGCGGCCTGGCGCACCTTGATCATGAGGAGCTGCGCCGGCGCGTGTTCGGGCCGGACAAAGAGAGGCGAAGGATGAATCAGCCGGATGTCGCGGTCCGAAATAATGCCGACCAATTTTCCATCTCCATCCACTACAGGCAAATGACGAAATTTACCTTTCTCGATCTTGTCCAGCGCCTCCTTGATAGCGTCGGAGGGCTTGACCGTGACCGGACGCACTGTCATAAATTCCCGGACTTTAACTGGTCTTCTTTCCGTTCCGGAAAGTCTTCGCTCTGCAAAAACAAAGAGAAAGTGCTTGATGTACTCTTTCTCCAGACTCTCGCCCTCCACCAGGGGTACCCCGC
>MGRY01000020.1 GCA_001799045.1 Deltaproteobacteria bacterium RIFCSPLOWO2_02_56_12
TGGCCTTTCCATCCTTTACGCCATCTCCACATTCTTCAATCAATGAGCGCAGCGACGATCCAAAGGGGAGTTCGTAGATTCCCGGTCGGTTAACTTCGTCATTCAAAGAAAAGATCATGGTTCCGGGACTCTCCGGTGTGCCGAAACTGCGATACCACTTTGCCCCGTTGGCGATGATGGGGGGGACATTGGCGAGAGTCTCTACGTTGTTGACGGCAGTGGGTTTTCCGAAGAGTCCGACGGTTGCGGGGAAAGGAGGCTTCTGGCGTGGCAGGGGCTGCTTATCTTCGATCACTTCTAGGGCGGCCGAATCCTCCCCGGCGACATAATTAGGCGGGGCGGCAACAAAAACGATATCGAGGCTGAAGTTGCTGCCAAGAATTTTTTCGCCCCAATAGCCGGCCTCTTGGGCTTCCATTAAGGCCTGGGCCATGCTGTCTCTTGCGGTTTTGTATTGGCTATTGATGTAGAGATAGGCCTTGGATGCGCCCACAGCGTAGGAGGCCAGAATCACCCCTTCAATTACGAGATGGGGAAGATTCTCCATAAGGAGACGATCCTTTTTGCTTCCCGGCTCGTCTTCTCCTCCGTTGAGCACCACATAGTGCGGTTGTTCGGAGCACTCCTGGGTGAAGGCCCATTTTTTCCCGGTGGGAAAACCTGCTCCACCTCTTCCCCGGAGTCCCGACTCGTTGATCTCTCGGATAAGGGTCTCAGGAGTCATCCCCTTCAAGACCTTCTCCAGGCCATTGTAGCCCCCACCCGACCGATACTCGGTTAAATCTTTTCTCCCCTCCACGACGCCCCGTGGAAACAGGATACCCTGCATTCTTCCTCCTAGAATACTCCGGTATCCAGGAGCTGGTAGATCAGCTCCTTCAATGAGGCATCAATTTTATCGAGCCGCTTCACATCGGGCCCGCCGGCGAGATGGTTCATGATGTCCTTCAAATCCTCCATTTTCACTCCGGCATACCAACTCTTTTCCGGATAGAGGACGATGTTAGGGCCGTCCTGACAGGCGCCAAAGCAGATGTAGGATCGCACCTCCACATCGCTCAGACCCCTCTCCGCAACCTGTCTCTCCAGCTCTTTCATGAGCTGTTCAGATCCCCGGCTCTTGCAATCGACGTTTTGACAGACAAGGAAAATCTGCTTCACTTGCTCTCTCCTTACTTGGCCGAGCTTCAGGAAGCGCCCGCGGTTAGTTCATCTGCAGAACCCAGTCTTTTTCCTTAAAGATCGCGTCTAAGAGGCGCTCATCTTCAGGGGTGGGAAGGACCTGGGCCAAGTGTTTCTGGTACTCTTCGGCCGAGAGAGGCTCGCCCTTCACGCTGTAAGTTTTTCCCGCAACCTCGCCGATGGAGCGATTAAATTTGAGGTCCGGCACGAAGAGCCGTGGCCGATCCGCCGGGATATACTGGTTGAGAGCCTCTACAAGCTTCTGGCATTCGTCCAAATAGAGGTTGCGTGCCAGATCGTTGAGCCGGCTCTTATCTGCCTGATCTTTTGCTTCATGCTCGTCGTAGCGCCCCTTCAGTCCCCAAACATAGGCCCAATGGGCTGAGGAGGAATGGTCGGTCCCGAACAGATCGTAGGCTGTGGAAAGCCATTTGTTGAAGTATTTCTGGATGATTGGAGTAGGAACTTTGCCTGCGCGGATAATACGCGTTAAACCAGTATTTCCGGTAAACATGTGGAAAAACTCTTCCTTGAGCATAGCGGTCACGCTTTGCGCCAGGGGGGCAAAGGAAGAGTGGCTTAGCATGGTGAGCTGAAACTTGCCATCTCGGTCGATAAATTGAGTGTAGGTGAAAAAGTCCAGCCAGTTGTTTACCGGAGCGTTAAAGGAGCCCAAAAGCCGATTGCCCTTGAATGCCCTGCGCTCCAAGAGTTTCTGCGCCTCCAGCTTGCCGGAGTCCCCGAAGTAAGTCATCAGGAGGTAGCACATTTGCCAACCGTGACGCATCTCTTCCCTGTTGACGCGGATGAGCGCCTGACGGTCATAGTCGGTTGGGGCAGTGTCCAGGAGGTTTTTTTGCTGTTCAACAGAGGCGAATTCCGTATCGCCCTGATAGACGATCAGGTTCAGCAAGCCATCACGGATAGATTGGTTCGGGATCTGTTCCACCCTTTCCCATTTGTGTTGACCCTTAAAATCCCCAAATTCAATTTCTGAGTGATGAAGCTCGTCGAGCTTAGTTTCAAATTTATAATCGCCCAAAAGAGAGGGATCGTAGCCGATGTCCTTTCGCCATTCCTGGAAATGGTCGATCCAGTCGTCAAAAGTTATAATTTTTCCCATGGTATTTCCTTTCTGGAGGTGAGCAGTTCGAACGATCGTTAGAACCTTATCTCATATCAAGAATAAGAAATCAAGACCGTACCCCGGTGACAGGCCGCGCTCCCCCAACCAAGTGGTAGAGCTCCATGAGTTCCACCATGCCGAGGTCGCGCATCTGCTCAAACAGATATCTCTTGATTTCGCCCACCGTGTCCATTTGAAGGACGATTTGCGTGGAAGCTTTAGCGGCCTGATAGGTCACAGAGCGAATAATTTTTTTAATTACAGGGATAAAAAGGGATCCCATGCTGAACTCCTCAAGCCCCATACCGAGGAGGAGCAGGGCGCAAAGGGGGTCGCCGGCCATCTCGCCGCACATCCCCACCCGTTTACCTTCCCTCTTGGCGGCTTCGATGACGTGCATCAGCGCTGAGAGCACCGCTGGATGAAGAGGCTCGTAAAGCCCCGCTATTTTCATGTTGCTGCGGTCCACAGCTAAGAGATACTGAATGAGGTCATTGGTGCCGATACTCAAAAAATCAACTTCACGAACAATGCGCGAGGCCAATTGGACAGCAGAGGGAACCTCCACCATAATTCCCAACTCCATTTGGTGGTCGAAGGGAACCTCTTCGCGCTCCAATTCTTCTTTAACCTCCGCGAGGATTTCCTTGACTTTCCTTATTTCTTCCAGGCTTGAGACCATAGGAATGAGCAAGCGGACTCGTCCCAAGGCCCCTGCCCTCAAAATGGCGCGGAGTTGGGTCTTGAAGATGTCTACAACATCGAGCGAAATGCGGATAGAGCGCCAGCCTAAGAAGGGGTTCGGCTCGGAGGTTGCCCTACGGACGTAGGTGGGATACTTATCCGCTCCTATATCCAGTGTGCGGATGGTTACGGGTTTTCCTCCCATCCCTTCTACGACACGGTGGTAAAGCGTATACTGTTCTTCCTCCGCGGGAAAATCCCGATGGGCTAGGAAGGGGATCTCGGTCCGATACAGTCCAATCCCTTGGGCTCCGTGAAGTTGGGCAAAGGCAATATCGCTCAGAAGACCGATGTTGGCATAGAGGGTGACCCGGTGCCCATCTTGGGTCTCCGCGGGCAAGTCGCGGATCTCTTCCAGCTCACGGTTGAAAGCGAGATATTCCCGTTCCAACCGATCGTACTCGCGTATCACTTCCTGGCTCGGGTTGATATAGATGACCCCGGAGTTCCCATCAATGATTAACGAGTCTCCATGCTGGACATTGTCCAACAGTCCCTCCACCGCGACCACAGTGGGGATCTCAAACGATTTGGCCAAAATGGAGGCATGGGAAGTTACCCCGCCCGTCGAGAGAGCAATGCCACGAAAATGGTCCCCCTCTAAAAGGGTGAGGTCGGCGGGAGAAATATCCTCTGCTACGAGAATGGCTTCCTCGGGCAGGTTCATGGTTTTTTCTTTTATGCCTGAGAGGTTCTCCAACAGCCTCTGGGCCGCGTCTTTGACATCTGCGGCCTTCTCTCTGAGATATTCGTCCTCAATCTGCGTAAAAGAATTGAGGTGCTGCTCAAATACACTACTGACAGCGTACTCCGCGACATAGCCTTCTTTGCGGATTTTTCCCTCTATCTGTTCAATGATCGCAGGGTCCTCGAGAATCATGCGGTGGACGTCAAAGAGGGCCCCTTCCTCCTTAGAGATGAGGGTGCTCATGCGCAACTTGAGATTGTGAATTTGCTCAATACCCCTCTCGACCGCGGCGCGGAACCTCTCGACCTCCCTTTTGGGATTTTTGTTTTTTTCTTTCTTGACGGAGCTCAAATCCAAACGCGGGCTCAGTACATAGGCCGGGCCGCGGCCAAAGCCCGGGGCTACTGAAAGGCCGGTTAAACGGCCTCGCCATTTATGCCCGGTCCCACGCTCTACTCGATCCCGGCGTTTTCCTTCATAAGAGCGAAGCTTCCTTAGGGCATCCACCAGTCGCTTATGGTATTCCTTCCGCTCCCGTTCTTTGTCCTTGAGTGTATCGAGGAGGCGGGCTTGGATGATGATGCTCGAAGCTTGGGCTGAGATGGTCTTGAGCAGGCGGATCTCATCCCGAGAGAACTCCCGGCGGCGCGAGGTCTGGACAACAAGCACGCCAAGAGGATTCCGTTTCTCAATCAAGGGGACCCCCAGAAAAGAATGGAAACGCTCCTCACCGGTCTCAGGAAAATATTTGTAGCGCGGATGGGCCAAGGCATCAACGACCATCACCGGGCTCATTTTTTCCATCACCAGACCGGTTAGACCCTCGTTGATGCCCATCGAGACCTTTCCCACCGATTCTTGGTCCAACCCCATGGTCGCACAGAGGGTGAGGCGGTTTTTCTGACGGTCATAGATGTAGAGGGAGCAAACCTCCGTCTCCATCCGTTCGGCCACAATGGCGGCGATGCTCTTCAGGGCCTCTTGAAGATCCTGGGAGTGACTGATCAGGGCACTGATGTCCTCCAGGATAGTCAGGTGGGGAAGAGATCGCTTTCGCAGTTTTCGTGCTTTTGCCATCGAATATAGTTTATTCTAAGCGGATTCAGAGACAAAATACAAATGTCGCCACGGAGCGCTTGTCAAGGGAAACGCCTTATTGCATCCGCAGGATGGATCGCGCCCTTGAACGTGGGGCGGTTTTTTCACGAGCCGGGAAGTATCCGGGGATTTTCTGGCCGCAAGGGCAGTGACTTTCTATTAGCTGATAGTCGAGGATATCATGCCACGAGCGGCGAATGAGGGCACGGCCACAGTTGGAACAGAAGGTTGTCTGCCCCTCATTGTCAAGGACGTTTCCCACATAACAGTATTTGACCCCTGCTGAAAGGGCGATCTGGCGCGCGCGCTTGAGAGTGGCTGTGGGGGTTTTGGGCTTGTCCATCATCTTGAAATCGGGGTGGAAGGCCGTGAAGTGAATGGGCACGCTGTCGCCCAGATTTTCAAGCACCCAGTGACAAAGCTGCTTGGTCTCTTCGGGGTCGTCATTTTCTCCGGGAATCATAAGGTTGGTGATTTCCAACCAGATGCCGGTTTCGTTCTTAAGCCATTTAAGCGTATCCAGGACGGGATCAAGATGGGAGAAAGTGAGCTTGTGGTAGAATCGCTCGGTGAATGCTTTGAGATCTACGTTCGCGGCATCGATGTAGCGATAAACTTCGGGGCGGGCCTCGGGGGTGATATAGCCTGCCGTCACCATGACGCTCTTTAGGCCGCACTCGCGGGCGAGGCGAGAGACATCGATAACAAACTCCCCCCAGATAACCGGGTCATTATAGGTAAAGGCGATGCTCGGCACATTGTGGGTCAAAGCCAACTGAACAACTTCTTCCGGACCGGCGCTCAGGCTCTGAGCGTCGTCCAGTTTGGCCTTGCTGATACTCCAGTTCTGGCAGAAACGACAACCCAAGTTGCAGCCGGCAGTACCGAAGCTCAAGATGCCTGTGCCGGGGAGAAAATGGTTGAGCGGTTTTTTCTCTATGGGATCAATGGCGAAACCGGTCGGTTTGCCGTATCCCAAAGAATAGAGTTTGCCGCCGATATTCTGGCGGATGTAACAGAAACCGGCCTGCCCTTTCCCGATCCGGCAAAACCGGGGACAGAGAGTACAGAGAATACGGCCATCCGCCTCTGTTCTCCACCAAAGAGCCTCTTTCATACTCAAAATATCCCGCTTTTTCCTCCGTGGCGCAAGGAGTGCTTCCTTATACTGTGCGGATCTTGAGTTGCTGCAACATTCTCTCAGCCGCCTCTTCCCCGCTGTGGATGCAATCGGCGATGCCGACCCCATGATAGGCATTGCCCGCCAGGGCAAGGGCGGGGAGTTTGGCGAGATGGGTCTCAATCCGTTCGATGCGTTCCCGATGGCCGACATGATACTGCGGCATGGAGCCTGTATGGCGATGGATGCGGCAGAAAAGGGGTTCAGCCTTGATAGCTAAGAGATCAGCGAGTTCCCGGCGCACGCCGTTTTCCATCGTGTAATCGTCCTGCTTGAGCAGTTGAGGCTGCATTGCTCCGCCGACGAAGGCCCTGAGCAGGAGGTGTCCAGCCGGCGCCCTGCCGGCATATTTTATGCTGCTGAAGGTGCAGGCGATGATACTTCGCGACTCGGCGGCAGGAACGACAAAACCGAAGCCGTTAATTCCACGGGGGAGATCGCCCAGGCGATAAGCCAAGCTCACTGTGCCGGCGGATGAATAGGGAATAGCTCCCAGCTCCTGCGCGACCTGAGGGTCAAGCGCGGAAAGAATTTGCGCGGCATTGTAGGCGGGCAGCGCCAGGATTACTCCGTCGGCGTTAAACCTTTCGTTGCCGCTTGTAGTTGCCGTCCAGATTTTTTTCCCCGAGTCCCAGTTGAGTCCGGTGATCTCGGTACCCAAATGCACGTTCCCGGTGGGAAGCCGCGCAGAGATGCTATCCACAAGCTCCTGCATGCCGCCGGCAAGAGTCACAAACAGGCTCCAGCGCGCTCCACTCCCTGCCCGTTGCTTCCCGGAGCGCTGCCGCTGTTCAGACCACATGGCCCAAATAACGCTGCGTCGAGTGCGTTCCATTTCCAAGAAGCGAGGCATGGTTGCAGACAGGCTGAGCTGCTCAGGATCGGCCGCGTAAATCCCGCCGATTAGAGGCTGGGCTACACGTTCCAAGACCTCCGAGCCGAAACGCCGCCGGACAAACGATGCCAAGCTCTCGTCACCATCTATGCTGCCACGGGGCAGGAACAGTTCGCAGGCTATACGGAGTTTACCCTTCCAGGAAAAGAGGGGAGTTTGGATGAAGGGCCAGAGTCGCGTAGGGGCAAGAAGGAAAAACCCTTCCGGCAGGAGCCGCAAGGAGCCTTCGTGGACGACGTAAATGTTCTGGTTGGTAGTACTGGTTGAGATTAGGCGTGAGGTAAGACCGAGGCGCTCGCACAGCCGGAGCGCCCAGGGTTTTTCCGTAATGAAGGAATCCGGACCTGCCTCCACCAGAAACTCGCCAACCCGCTCCGTGGCGATATTTCCACCCAGGCGGTGACTCGCTTCCAATAGCAGGATCTCCATCTCCAGGTTTCTCTCCCGGCTGAGTTCCGTCAAGCGGTAGGCTGCTGCCAGACCGGAAATACCTCCGCCTGCGACGATGATTCGGCGATTCATACTGATAGGCAGTTGTCTTTTCTCTGGGACCACCTGCCAGCGGCCCTTCACAACCATAAGAGGCGACAAACGGGAATCGGGCCGACTTGGACAGTCTCTTGAGAGAAAGGTATCCGATAAAAGGCTATAAGGTCAAACTATAGAAAGGTCTATGAAACGGACCCGCTTTCATTTTTGCCGGTATTGGCTGGGCAGGATGGATTTGAGTTCCGTGACACCCAGCAGGTGGGGGTCCGTGGTGATGATGAGGTCGGCATGTTCGGCCAATCCGGAAGCCAGGTAGAGACCATCATTGTAAGAAAAAGCATTTTTCTTTGAGTAGTAGCGTCTCCTGAGTTCAGCCGCATGAACAGCAAGCGGCACGGTGATGGGCAATATCCGCAGGTTTGCTTCCGCCTCGATAGCAGCCCGGGCGATTTCGAAGCCCGATTTATTCTCCCGCAGATAGACATACCGGACTTCCCCTAGGAGAATAGCTGTGGAGATCCCTCGTAATCGCCCTTCCTCAAGTGCTTTGAGAACCCGTCCGGCGCCGGCAATTTCTTCTTTGGGAGCCCTCGTCGCCTCGGGGATAAGCACGGCGAGGAATACATTGGCATCAAGGCAAGCCAGAGAAGCAGACTCACCTCTACTCATCTTCCCACCCTTCCTCGAACTCCCGGTGCGCCTTGCGGAAGTCTCCAGGCGACAACTGCTTGCCCGCCAGTCGGAGGGCTTCGGTCAGGCGAGGCGGCAGCGCCCGGATCCGGAAGGTGCCGTCCGGCTGTTGAACAAACACCAGGAGGTCCCCGACCTTGGCCTTCAAGGCTCGACGGACGTCGCGCGGCAATGTGACTTGATACTTGGCGGTGATCTTGGTGACCGCAGACATGGTAATCTCCTTACAATATTTAATTGTCGGACAAAAATAAAATTATCAGATATATTTGAGGAATTCAAGCATTGAGCGAGGGTTCCGACAAGAGTCCCGTCGTTCGTAACGGCTTGCCCGGAAGAAGGCGATTCATTCCTTCTAGCCGTTAGCCATCAGGTTTAGCTCTTAGGCTTGAGAATCTTTGGCTGCCTGCTGATTGCCGAAAGCTTAGCTTCTATTACATCGGCCATCATGCGTATGAAGATTGGGTGGTCGTTCA
>MGRY01000021.1:0-1794 GCA_001799045.1 Deltaproteobacteria bacterium RIFCSPLOWO2_02_56_12
TCCCGCCACGGTCGAGGATCGGATCTGGGAGCGTGTGCCGCTGCATCCGGCGAAGCTTCTGCTTCAGGACGTGGTGGAGCCCAGGCTGATGCAGGCCTCGACCTCCTTTGTTCAGGTCCAGTCGGTCACGGACGGACAAAAAATCGTCTTTCGCCTGGCCTGGAATGATCCAACGGTGGATGACGTGCCGGGACCCGGGCAATTTGCGGATGCCTGCGCGGTTCAGTTGCCCGCGGCGACTACCGCCGATATTCCTGCTCCGCAAATGGGAGAGCAAGGAAGACCGGTCGAGATCACCTACTGGTCGGCAAATTTTCAGGCCGTTGTCAACGGACGCAAAGACGATATTCAGGCCATCTATCCTAGAGCGTCAGTGGATCACTATCCGTTCGAGGCGGCGTCGCTCAAGCCGGGATCGGCCGCGCAACAGGAGATGGCCAAGCGCTACGCCCCGGCACGCAGCCTGGGGAACCAGATGGCCGGCCCGCGAACCGTCCCCGTACAGGATCTCCTGGCCGAAGGGCCGGGGACGATCCGCCCGGCCGAAAAGACACTTTCGAGCGGCAGCGGAAAACACTCCCGCGATGGCTGGTCCGTGCTCCTGGTGCGCCCTCTTCCGAGCGGCGTTCAACTCGGAGGGCGAACCCAGGTCGCGTTTGCTGTTTGGGAGGGGTCCCATCAAGAAGTTGGCTCCAGAAAAATGCGCAGCGCCTGGATTCCCCTGGCGTTGGGAAAAGCCCGATGAAAAACACTTCCGACTTTAAAACGCAGGACCTTGTAGCTGAGGCCGCAGCATGGCGTCTGGCGTCTCTTCTTCTGGAACGCCCGCGGCCGGAGTGGAAAAGCGAGATTTTACAGCTTTGTTCCGAGGTGACCGATGGAAAACTTTCATCCTGCGCCAGGAGGGCCGATCAGGGCACAGAGGAAATCTATCACCGACTTTTTGGCCCTGGGGGAACGGTATCCCCGCGAGAAGTCAGTTATTGCGGGTTCGAAGACCCGGGCCGTTTAATGGCCGAGCTGGCCTCTTTTTATCAAGCGTTCTCGTTTCAGCCGCGCCGGGAAGAGCCCATCGACCATATCTCCGTGGAGGCCGGTTTTGTGGGCTACCTCTTCCTGAAAGAGGCTTACGCCCAAATGCGTGAGGATTCAGAATCTGTCGGGATCACGAAGAAGGCGAGAGAGCGCTTTACGGATGAACATATCGGACGGTGCGCGCGCGGAATGATTCATCGGCTGGGCGACATCCCGCCCTACCTCGGGGACGTTCTTTCGTGGTTGGCCGATCCACCTCAGCCGCTTTGAGCTCCGCTTCGCGCTGCCCTTTTTTTCTCCTCCTCCCCTCCCCCTTGACGCCTATCATAGATCGGCCCTATTTTAGGCTATTTTTGGCGCTGAAATTGTGCTCACTCGGAAAGGAGGCTTTCTTATGCTGGCAGCCAAACAGCGCAATCCGCGAAGTTACCGGATTGTAGGTCCTCAGCGGCAGATCGACGAACGTGAGACCCCTCACCCCCGGGTCGACCGTGGCGAACTGGGAGAGCGGCTGCGCTCCTGGCGGAATACCCGCGCCGGTCAGGATCCTTTCAGGCGTATCTTCGGTGTTGGCGGCGGAGACCCGAAGAATTGTTTGCAGCTTATCATGAGACAGCTACCGGAAGGCGCAGTGAATCCTGATCGGACAGCCGTCTCCGATCCCGCCGGTATGGCGCGTAACATCAAAGAGGTCGCCCGCTTCTTGGGCGCCGATGTGGTGGGGATCACCCACCTCGACCAGGCCTATGTCTATTCCCA
>MGRY01000021.1:1866-4401 GCA_001799045.1 Deltaproteobacteria bacterium RIFCSPLOWO2_02_56_12
CTGTATGGGTTTCGCCAGTGATTACTACAAGTTTCTGACCAATAACAGTCGGATTTCCGACGCCGACTACGGGCTGGGCAATAACCACATGATTGCGCCCACCTTCATGCTGGCTGCCTACATCCGCGAGATGGGTTACCCTGCGCGTGCCCACGATTACGCGAGGGGCGAGGTAAATCCTATACCTCTGGCGGTGAACGCTGGACTGGGGGAGCTGGGACGTCACGGGATGCTCATCCATGAAGAGTACGGCTCTCGAATTCACCTGTCTGTAGTTACGACGGATCTCCCACTGGCGGTCGACGAGCCCGTTGATATCGGCGTCACGGAGGTCTGCAAGTATTGCATGAAGTGTGCCCGCACTTGTCCATCGTACAGCATCCCCTTTGGCGGTAAGGAGGTCTACAACGGCGTCGAGAAGTACCGTATCAACGTGGACACCTGCTACAAGTACAGGTTGGCAGGCCGGGGCCAGTGGACCAACTGCGTCATATGCGTTTCGTCGTGCTGCTACAACAAGCCTAAGGCGTGGTGGCATACACTGGCTGTATGGTCGATCAAGCGGACCCCGATCCCATTGCGCCCGCTCCTTATTGTACCGCTTCTCTGGATCGACGATCTTTTCTGGGGGAAGAGGCCCTGGCGTCATATGAAGTGGCTGGACTACGACAACGCCCCGGTGCCTGTGACCTGCGATATCCCCGGCTGCCAGGTGAAACACAGGGACCTGCAGCATAAGCAGCTGCATAGGCCCACCCAGGCTGCGGGGGGCTCGGTGAGTTGACGGCTGGCGGGTTTGCCGATATGAGCTAACAACTCCGATTAACGAGGAGGCAAGTCAAGGCGATGACATACGTGATCGTAGAGCCGTGCATTGGCGTGAAGGACAAGGGGTGCATCGAGGTTTGCCCGATGGATTGCATCCATGGCACCGATGACGACAAGATGGTCTACATTAACCCTGAGGATTGCATCGACTGCGGCGGCTGCATCCCGGCATGCCCGGTGGGAGCTATCTTTGCCGAGGGTGAGGTGCCGGAAAAGTGGCAACACTTTACTCAGGTTAACGCCGACTACTTCAACGGCAAAAGGTGATCCCTGAAGTCAGACTGAGAGACCCTATGGTCGCCCCGCGAAGATCCTCATGGCTTTTACCCCCTACTTGATAGCTGAATGGCGGTCTTCCCTAGCGGGCCCGGCATAGGCCTCATAAGCGGCGATAAACTTCGGGGCCTTCCGTCTCAGGCTCTCGCGGTCAACCTTTCCGCCTCGCATCATATAATCGTAGGCAAAGGCGATGGGGTGAAGATGCATAAGACATCTCATGTTCTCATACCAAGCCACGCTTTTTTGCGCGACCTCCAGCAGCTGATCCGCCGATGGTTTTCTAATATTTTCAAATCTCTGCAAGGCCGCATGAACATCCTCGCCATGTCTTTCGAAGGCTCCGGCCAAGGCGATGGCGTCTTCAAAGGCCGTCCTGGTTCCGGAGCCGATGGAGAAATGGACCGTCCGCAAAGCGTCGCCGATCAATACGACGTTGTCGTGGTGCCAGCGCCGGTTCCGAACCACGACGAAATTGATCCAGATCGACTTGTTCGATAATAAAGGATGCCCGTGCAGATCTTTTTCGAAGACTTTCTCACAGTAGGTCCGGCTCTCCGTATCGGACATCGAGGCAAAGCCCGCCTTTTTCCACGTCGCCGCGTCGCATTCAACGATGAAGGCGCTGGTCGTTTGGTTGTATCGATAGGCATGGGCGACGAAGACGCCATCCCGGTTTTCGCGAAAAATCAATGACAGGGCATCAAACAACCGAGGGGTCCCATACCAGATATATTTGTTGGACCTGAGTTCGAGCGACGGCTGGAAAAAAGCGCTGTATTTTTGCCGGACGAAGCTGCTCACGCCATCGGCGCCGACGATAAGGTCGCAATCCGAAAAAATAGCCGGATCGGTGAGCCGCGTCTCAAACTGAAGCTCCACCCCGCGACGCCGGCAGTGCTCGTGGAGAATGTGCAATAGCTGGATCCGGCTGATTCCCGAAAATACGCTGCCATCAATTGCTACCGGCTGCCCTTTGTGGAGGATCACTAACTTGTCCCAAATTTCCAGGTTCGATTTTATGTCATGGTGGAAGTCGGGAGCGCTGTTTTCCAGGAAGGAGACGGCCCGGTCTGAAAAAACGACCCCCCAACCGTAAGTCGCGTTGGCCGAATTTTGCTCCAGCAGCCTGATTTCGTGGGCCGCCTTGAGCTGCTTCATCAAGAGCGCGAAATAAAGCCCCGCAGGCCCGCCGCCGGCAATGCCGATTTTCATCGAGAGATCGCTCCCTCTGTCAAGCCGGTTTGCCGGTATGCATGAAACCCGTCGGTAAGTTGACATAACAGTGCCTTGTCATATATTCTCCCCTCGAAAACGGCGCTTCGGGGCCGGGACGCCGTTTTCGCAGACTATATACTTTATTGAATCACGGGACAATTTTAAATTCGAAAGGGATTAATCATGCCGAAATATTTTGCCGACAACTCTTTC
>MGRY01000021.1:4409-8534 GCA_001799045.1 Deltaproteobacteria bacterium RIFCSPLOWO2_02_56_12
TCGCACGCCTCTGGTAAAACTAAACCGGATTACCGACGGGGCGCCGGCAACGGTTCTGGGGAAAATCGAAGGAAGAAACCCCGCCTATTCGGTTAAATGCCGAATCGGCGCCGCCATGATCTGGGACGCAGAGCAAAGGGGACTTCTCACCCCGGGCAAAGAGTTAATCGAACCGACAAGCGGCAACACGGGCATCTCACTGGCCTTTGTAGCCGCATCCCGGGGTTATCCCCTTACCTTGACCATGCCGGAGACGATGAGCATCGAGCGGCGAAAGTTGCTTGTGGCTTTTGGGGCCAAACTTGTTCTCACGGAAGGGGCAAAGGGGATGAAGGGGGCCATCGCGAAGGCGGAAGAGATTGTCGCCTCCGCTCCCACCCGCTACGTAATGCTCCAACAGTTTAAAAATCCCGCCAACCCGGCAATTCACGAAAAGACAACCGGACCTGAAATTTGGGAAGACACCGACGGCGGGATTGACGTGCTGGTGTCCGGCATAGGAACCGGCGGAACGATTACCGGCGTTTCACGTTACATCAAGCATACAAAAGGGAAGAAAATTTTTTCTGTCGGCATCGAGCCGGTTAACAGTCCGGTCATCAGCCAGAAATTAGCCGGAGCGGAACTCAAACCCGGCCCACACAAGGTTCAAGGCATCGGCGCGGGATTCGTGCCCGACGTTCTTGATTTGTCGCTGGTCGATCAGGTGGAGCAGGTCTCGGACGCCGAGGCGGTGGAATATGCGCGGCGCCTTACGCAAGAGGAGGGCATCCTTGCCGGCATTTCATCCGGCGCCGCCGCCGCTGTTGCATGTCGATTGGCAAAACTGCCGCAGTTTAAAAATAAAATGATCGTTACCGTGTTGCCGGATTCCGGCGAACGCTACCTGAGCTCCATCCTCTTTGAGGGAATGTTTGAGGGCGTTGAAACAGCGAAAGCATGATCAGGGAAAAATGACTCGGGCAAACAAACACTTCGAAGAATGGCTGGCGCAAGACCTCGAAAAGGTCGCCCGCCAATTGGAAGGGAAACTGCACAATACGTGCTCCTTGTGTTCTATTGCCGGAAAAATCGGCATGTCCACTCGGAATGAGGTTTATGCGGCCCTGGATTCCCTTTTGGAAAGCCTGTTCCCGGGCTGTTACAGCCGGGTAAACGTTGACCCGAAATCTATGGACGCTTTTGTTGAAGGGCGACTGCGATATGCGGCGACCTCGTTGATCGGTCTGGTCGAAAACGCCTGCCGTTTCGGCAAGGAAGAGCACGGGAGCTTAGAGGACGATTGGGCCGAAAAAGCGTGCGCCGCCGTGCGTAAATTGATTGAGGAAATGCCGGAAGTTCATTCCATGCTGATGGCGGATCTCCAGGCCGCTTACGAAGGCGACCCTGCCGCCCGCTCGGTCACGGAAGTGGTGATCAGTTATCCCTTTGTGGAAGCCATTGCCACGCATCGAATCGCCTATTCCCTTTATTCCAGCGGCGTTCCGTTTCTTCCCCGAATGATGTCGGAGCGGGCACACTCCAACACCGGCATCGACATCCATCCCGGAGCCAAAATCGGGAAGGGATTCTTTATCGACCATGGCACGGGCGTGGTGATCGGCGAAACGGCCGTCATCGGCGACCATGTGAAAATCTATCAAGGCGTCACTTTGGGCGCGTTGAGCTTTCCGAGCGACGAACACGGCCAGCCCATCAAGGGCGTCAAACGTCACCCGAACATCGAAGACAATGTGACCATCTATGCCCAAGCCACCATTCTCGGCGGGCAAACCACGGTAGGGCATCATTCCGTCATCGGCGGCAACGTTTGGCTCACCAAATCGGTGCCGCCCTACAGTAAGATTTACAACGACCCCCCAAGCCTGCGGGTGATGCCGGCCGACGAAATCAATAATGTTTATTTTTATGAAATTTGATAAGGGGGCGTGGCGACCTGGCGCCGCTCAGCAGGTTTTGCCACCGGTGATAAGCGAAGACCCTGGCGATGAAGTTTTCGCGTAGCGCAAGGTCGTTCAGGCGTCCCTCTTCCTCCACGGGCAGGAGCGGAAGCGCCGTCATCAAGCTCCGGGCGAAAAGACCGCGGCCCTTAAGTTTCGGCGCGCCGCCCTTGCCATAAACCTTGACCCGCTCCATGCCGCAGCTCGGAGAGTTTTTCTTTAGAATGTAGCCGGAGAGGTTCATGCTGCTCAGCTTTTCCAATCGTTTGCGGGAATAAGCTTCCATCTCGCGGCTCCAGTCTTTACCGGATCGATCGGCAACCATGCGCGGGTGCGAGGGGTTCCCCACCAGCCGGACGGTTTCCCTGGGAACGCCCATACCCGCTTCAACCTCGGGGCAGACCGGGACCCATTCGACAAACCGGCTCAAAATCTCCGTGACAAAGAGATCCCGCTTGTGCCCCCCATCGTGGCGCACCTTCTGTCCCAAAAGGCAGGCGCTGATGCCGATACGCGGTTTCTGGCTCAGAAAAAAATCCTTCAATTAGGAGTTTCGAGGAACTTTCAGGTATTCCATTACCGGAACCGGCGGCAGCTTACAAGCCGTCCGCGACGGAAAAAAACTCCTTGACAATAAAGGACTCGTCTACCTAAAGTGAGACCCGATCTCGAAACTGCCTGCTGGGGAAACCGAGGGTATGCCATGCCCGGAAAATTCTACGAAGACATCGAAGTCGGACAGCGTATTCAACACGCCAACGGCCGCACCGTGACGGAGATGGACAATGTGCTTTTCTGCGCGCTGACGATGAACACGCAGCCGCTGCATCTCAACGAAGAATTCGCCGCCGCAACCCAATTCGGGCAGCGCATCGTCAACGGGCTCTACACAATGGGGCTGGTCGTTGGCTTGACGGTCGGGGAACTCTCGGAAGGCACCATCGTTGCCAACCTGGCCTATGATAAAGTGGTGCACCCGAATCCGGTCTTCCACGGCGACACGATCAGCGTCGAGACCGAGGTACTGGAGAAAAGAGAGAGTCGCTCCAATCCGGATCGCGGTCTGGTGCGATTCAGACACATCGGCCGGAAGCAGGACGGTACCGTGGTTATCGAAGTGGAGCGGACGGCGTTGTTTTTGAAGCGTCCCGGTAAGACGTAGCGACGTAGCATTTGCATTCCCATCTTTTGTGTATTAGACTTTTTGTATTGCTGCTCAGTGAGCCTCCTCTCCGTTGAGCCCGATCGGTTCACAGGCTGGAGGCTTTTTTCTTACTCCCGCGAAGGAATTTTTATTATCACGGACCGCATCCGAAGAGGAGATATGGTATGCTGGATACTGCCCAAACGCTTGTGACCTGGGAAGATACCAAGGCCTGGATAGGGCGCGCCCTGAGCGTCCCCGAGGGAGGGGGGGTTGACGCGGTGGAGGCCGGCACAATCCGCCGCCGGCTGGAGGTCCTGGAGTTTGGCTGCCCCCTGCACTACGACGAAAAAGCGGCCAAAGAGGCAGGTTACAAGGGTATCTTTGCCCCCTATACGATGCTTCAGACCTACAGCGGCTCGGCCAACTGGCAGCCGGGACAACCCACTCTCTGGCGGCGCAACCAACCCGACTTCACCATGAGAGCCCAGGTGGAGCAGGGCGAGATCCCCCAGCCCGGGACCCATGGCTTCGCGACCGACGTTGAAATCGAGTACTTTCAACCCCTCTATCTGGGGGACAGGGTCTCGGTGGGGGAGCGCCGGCTGCTAAACGTCAATCCGAAGCGCACCAGCGTTGGTGACGGCGCTTTCCTCACCTGGGAAAGCCGCTTCTGCAACCAGTGCGGTGACCTGGTGGGCGTAGCACGCACGAGCCAGTACGTCTACGTGCCTAATCCCCGGCGTGAGGGAGAACCGGTCAGCGAGGAACAGGGAGGGGCAAAAGCGGCCTCCGCCTCGGGTGCCGGGACGAATGTCCCTGAATGGGGGACTGATCCGCGCAGCGACTGGAGCAGCCAGCTTTTCTTTGAAGATGTGAAGGAAGGGGACGATCTGCCCAAGGTGGCCTTCCCCATCACCATCCAGCGCCTGGTCATGGAGGCCGGCGCCAACCGGGACTTTAACGGCATCCACCACAACCGGGAGATCGCCCGCTCCCATGGCGCGCCGGACATGTTCTGCAACAACTTCTTCCTCCAGG
>MGRY01000021.1:8545-10046 GCA_001799045.1 Deltaproteobacteria bacterium RIFCSPLOWO2_02_56_12
CTTCTTCCTCCAGGGCATGTGGGAGCGGAGCGTCCGGGAGTACATCGGCCTGCGGGGCATCATCCGCAAGATCGGGCCCCTCCGCATGAGGATCTTCAACCCCGCGGGCGATACTGTGCTGGTGAAGGGCAACGTCCTCCGCAAGTTCCGGCAGGACGGCCAAAACCTGGTGGAGTTGAAGATGTGGTCTGAGAACTCCCGTGGAATCAGTGTGGGGCCGGGGCCCGTGCTGGTGACGCTGCCCTCACGCTGACCGAAAAAGGTTTGAGGAGGGGCCCTTGAAACTTGACGCTCTGGTATTCCCGGGTTCGCTGAAGAACTTTCCCGACACGGCTCGCTATCTCGAAGAGCTTGGATTTGACACCCTCTGGACCCTGGAAACCCGGCACAATCCGTTCTTCCCCCTGATTTTATCCGCCGAACACACCCGCACAATGAAGCTGGGAACCTCGATTGCGGTGGCCTTCCCTCGCAGCCCGATGGTTCTGGCCCACATCGCCTGGGACCTGCAGGAATTTTCCGGCGGCCGTTTCATCCTTGGCCTGGGCACCCAGGTGCGCGGCCACATCGAGCGCCGCTTCAGCGTTCCGTGGGACTCACCAGGCCCCAGATTGCGGGAGATCATACTGGCCCTGCGAGCCATCTGGCACTGCTGGCAGAATGAAGCTCCGCTCAAATTCCAGGGGAAGTTTTACTCCTTTACTTTGATGACTCCCTTCTTTAATCCGGGCCCGATCCGCCATCCCGAGATCCCCATCTTCGTCGGAGGGCTCAACCCCTACATGTGCCGGCTGGCGGGAGAGCTTTGCCGGGGCATGCACATCCACCCTTTGCACACCGTGAAGTTCATCCGCGAGGCGATTGTGCCGGGGATCAAAGAGGGGGCCGGCAAGGCGGGAAGAGACTACCGCGAGGTATCTCTGTCTGCCGCCGCCTTTGTAGCGACCGGTAGGGATAAGGAGGCAGTGGAGAAGGCGAGAGAGAAAGTCCGGAGCCAGATCGCGTTTTACTCCTCGACGCGGAACTACTTTCCGGTCCTGGAAATGCACGGCTGGGGAGATACCGCCCGCGCCCTGCAGAAGAAATCGATCGCGGGAGATTGGCAAGGGATGCCCGGGGAGATCAGCGACAGGATGCTCGATGAGTTCGCCATCATCGGCGCCTACCCGGAGCTGGCGGAAAAGATCCGGAAAAAGTACGACGGGGTGATCGACCGGCTCTCCCTTTACGACTGCCTGCCCGGACCGGGGGAAGACAAGGAATGGCGTCCCATCATCAAAGCGATCAACGGCTAGCCGACCGCATCGACTAATACAAATGTTTACATTGTGGCGTGCCTCTTGACCACAGCCTTCTAATGGGTGACCCTTCTTGCCAACTTCGATGCATCGTACCGTGGATGCTGTTAGAAATCCGCCCCGCTTCTGTTAGCCGGTGATTTGGAAGTCAACCTTTTGCGCTTGGGTGACCCGCTTCGAAGCGTCCAGAATTTCCAGAGAAA
>MGRY01000022.1 GCA_001799045.1 Deltaproteobacteria bacterium RIFCSPLOWO2_02_56_12
TATGAACGAAGGATCTATCCTAACGTCACGGGGATTCGCAATGTCATTCGACTTTTGGCGCCCACCAATGAAAAGATCGCGCGTCTCAGGGCGGAAGATGTTGTCGACGACAGAATTGTAAAGAAGCTGGAGCAAGAAGGGCTCTTTAAGTAAGATCAACCCACTTTCCCTCTTTTCGACGGAGACCCGGCCCTACTTCTCTCGGCGCAGCACTCAATCTCTCCGGTGGTCGCTTAATGAATTAATGCTGGCCGCAAAATGTTTCAGAAGAAACGTCAAGATCCAAGACCTGATTCCTTCAACCTTTCATCCCTTAAACCCTACTTCGGCAGGAAATCTTCCAGCCGGACGCTTTCCCAGCCCATAGGCTTCAGCCGCTGAAAAGCTTTACGGGCCCCCTCGCCGGCGCAGAGCGGGGGCTTGGTGGCATCGATGATCACCTTTCCTCCTACCCGGTGCCAGTATGGTCCCCCCGGCGGGAAAGGCTCAGAGCCCGTTGGATCCATCGGATGGATGCGGGTACCGGGTATGACAGTGATGTCTTCCTGCGGGTTACAGCGGGTGTTGATAGCCCAGATAATCTCCCAGTAGTTGAAGATGTTCACATCCTCATCCACCGCGATAGCCACCTTGGGGTGAAGGATCGGGCTCGATAATACCCCCATGAGGACCTGCTTCGCTTCGCCGTAAAAACGGGGCGTCATCTGCACCACGATACCGAATATCCCCGGAAGCACCAGAAGGTTGTGGAGGTTGACATAGCCGCCGATGTTCTTGATGTGGTTGTAAACCGCCACCCCGAGAGGCACTTTGTGAAAGATGCACCCTTCGACCTCCGAGCCGTTCTGGAGGGCTTTAAAAATGGCATCACGGCGCATGGTGATGCAATCGATCTGGATCACGGGGTTCTTGCCCATGCCGGCGATATAGTAATCCTGAAATTCCGAGAAAGGTCCCTCCTCCTCCCGCACGTTTGGAAGAATTCGACCTTCAAGAACGATCTCTGCGTCGAAGGGCACCTCGAGGTCGTTGGTCTCACATTTCACGACCTTGACGGGCTCGCCAATGAGCCCGCCCGCCAACTCCAGCTCGTCCATCTCGATAGACCCTGTGGTGGCCGCGGCCATATAATAGAGCGGATGGTGTCCGATGTAGATAGCCACAGGCATGTCCTGGTTTCGGGCTTCGTACTTGTTGAGAATCTCCCGGGTGTGGCGCGGGAGGATCAAGGCCCCTGTTTTTCTCGGCCCTTTGACCTGGAGCCGGTGAAAGGCGACGTTGCGGATGCCGCTATCAGGGTCGCGCGCGATTACCAACCCCGAAGCGATATATGGCGTTTCCTCGCTGCCCGCGATGTGAGCGGGGAGCTTGGTGATATCCACCTGGTCGCCTTTGATAATGACTTCCTTGACCGGTCCGGTCCGGACAAGCTCCGTAGGCTCACGCCTGAGGCCCCGTTCTGCGGCAGTGGGGATGAGCTTCTCGACAGTGGTTCCGTAGGCGAGCGCGGCATGCCGGAGGTTGGCAGGGGCCATCCCCAGGCTTTTCCAACCGGGGAAGCCGGCTACGTTCTCAAAGAGCAGGGCCTTTTCCCTGGATTGATATAGCAGGGCCCCCATCTGTGTGTGCGGGTGGACCGGCTTAGTGATCCGCACAAGCTCGCCCGCATCCTCCAGTTCCTGAATCCAGGTGCGCATGTCTTTCGGCATAAATTGCCCTCCTCCTTTAGTCCGGTAGCTCCTTCAGCCCTTGTATGCTAGAAGGCTCCAGGGTTTCAAGCGTCCCTTTACAGACCGTTGAAAAAGCCCCATCTGCCGTCAGCCGGCCTGGAAGTACCTCTCCGGCCCGATGCAATACATCCGTCTTACGCTCGCCAAATAGCTGATAGCATCTCTGTGCTACGCTTGTATCTCCTCGTCCGGTGCATCGGTCCTTCAAGGTACCCCTCAGGCCGGCGGTTGTAATGGTTGCGCTCAATCGCCTCGCTCCAACGTACCGCTTAAGTACGCCTCCGCTCGTCGATTTCTCTCGCGCCTCGCATCTGGGACCTTTTTGACCGGTCTCAAGACAGGCTTTTTCAACAGACCCTTTACAGTTGTTGCAATGCCTGCTATCACTCTTTGGATTCTTTGAGGGATGTTTTCTAGGAGTTGGTTATGATGGGAAAAATCGAGCGGTGGAGAGAGGGAGGACTGCTTTTAGTAGCCTTGATCTGTTTCTTTTTTTCCGGGACAGCGGGTCTTATCTATGAAGTCGTCTGGACCCGCATGCTGACACAGATCTTCGGCAACACCACCTATGCCATTGCGACCGTCCTCTCCGCATTTATGGCGGGCCTTGCCTTGGGGAGCTATACTTTTGGCCGCATAGCGGATCGAGGGAAGAACGATTTTCTTCTTTACGGGATCCTTGAGGCCGGGGTAGGCGTTTACGGTTTTTTGGTCCCGTGGCTTTTTTCTTTCGGGCAAAGGGTCTATATACCGCTCTACGGGCTGAACGATTCGTACCCTTTTCTCTTCAACCTCCTGCTTTTCTCCCTCTCCTTTTTTCTTTTGGTGCTGCCAACCCTCCTTATGGGGGCAACCCTGCCGGTTCTGAGCCGTTTTTTCGTCCACAGTTTTACCCATCTGGGGCGCCGGGTGGGAGATCTCTACGCCACGAATACGATGGGCGCCGTGCTGGGGTGCGGCTTTGCCGGCTACTATTTGATTCCCACGCTCGGCATGCGCGCTACGGTTTATACGGCGGCCGCGGTTAATCTCTTGATCGCCGTGGTCATCCTGACAGTCGATCGGTTGCGAAGCAAAGAGGGAATCGAGGCCCGCCCCGCTACATCTGAAACAGAGAGGACAGAAGCCGGCAGCGGCGCGGCCCCTTCCCACTTAGGATGGGTCTTGCTTCTCGGCTTCGGCCTTTCCGGCTTTTCCGCTCTGGTCTACGAAAACGCCTGGACCCGCGCCTTGACCCTTGTCATTGGCAGCTCCGTCTACTCCTTTACCACGATGCTCCTTACCTTTCTTGTCGGCTTGGCGTTGGGAGGATTTCTCTATGCGCGACTCATGGGGGAGCGTGAGGTCAGGGTCAGCACTTTTGGCGCCATCGAGCTTTGGGTTGGGCTGGCGGCATTGGCTACCATCCCGCTATTTGAGAAGCTTCCGCTTATCTTCCTGAGATTGCTGCAGGCCTTTGGCGATTCCTTTCCCTTTTTCCTTTCGATTCAGGTGTTTCTCTCGGCGCTGGTGATGTTTCTGCCGACGGTGTTGTTGGGGATGACCTTCCCTTTGGTGGCCCGTCTCTTCACCCAAAGCCTTTACCATGTGGGGAGCAGCGTGGGGATCTCTTATGCGGCCAACACCGTCGGAGCCATTGTCGGGGCCTTTGCCGGCGGCTTCATCTTTATCCCCCTGATTGGAGTACAAAACAGTATCATCTTGGCCGTAATCGTTAACCTTGTCATCGGGTGGATCCTGATTGTCGTGGATCCTCGCTTGTCCAAAGTGCCGCGTTTTGCCCTGGGAGTTATCGTGCTGGTCGCGGTGGTCGTAATTCCCTTCAAGATGCCGCGCTGGGACCGTTTTGTTCTCGTCAGCGGTGTTACGATCTACAACGACCGCTACGAGAGCCTGCCGACAACTTCTTTGCGCCTGGAAGAGATGCACCGCGACGAGATGATCTACTACCGCGAGGGGCTAACCGCCACCATCAGCGTCCATCGGATCGGCAAGGACTACGTCTACTTTAAGACCAACGGGAAGATTGACGGCTCCCATGGGGATGCCCTGAGCCAGCTCATGACCGGCTACATTCCGCTCCTGTTCCATCCTGCGGGGGAGAGGGCGGCGGTCATTGGCCTGGGCAGCGGGATGACGGCCAAGGCCGTCGGCGCTTTCCCCCTGCGTGAGATCGACGTTCTCGAGATTGAGCCCGCCATCGCTGATGTGGCGGGCTTTTTCCATGACAAGAACGGCAAGATCCTGGAAGATCGAAGGGTTCGTCTCATTCCTACCGATGGGCGCAATTACATCCTGGCCACTCCCAAGCTCTACGGCGTCATCACCGCCGAGCCCTCCAATCCCTGGATCGCGGGGATCGCCAATCTCTATACCCGAGAATTCTACGAAGTGGTGAAATCGAAACTCACGGAAGATGGGGTTTTTGCCCAGTGGTTTCACAACTATTCCATGTCCCCGGATGATTTCCGCATGGTCTTTCGCACCTTTGGGGAAGCCTTTCCCCATGTCTCGGTCTGGGGCATGAAGGAGAGCGACTTTCTTATTCTCGGCAGTAAAAAAGAACAGGTCTTTCGCTACCCTCTCCTCAAGGAGATATTTTCTAAGAATAAGACCCTGAGAGAGGACTTTAAGGATTTGGGCCTGTCCGACATCTACGCCGTTCTGGGGTTCTACCGCATGGGAAGAAAGGAAATGATGGCCTTTAGCGAGGGCGCCAGTCTCAACACGGACGACGGGGCTCAATTGGAATTCTCTGCCCCCAAGAATATCCGCCGCGCCACAGCGGAGCTGAACCGGAAGCTCATGGAGCCTTTTTTGGTGGAGGCCCCTTGGTTAAAGATGAGTTCCGCGAGCGTACCCGAATCCAGACGCCACTTTTATTTAGCCCAGGCTTACGAAACCAACGTCTGGAACAGTCGGGCCCTGGAAAAAGTCGATCAAGCAATCCGGCTGGAACCGGCGAATGCCGATTTCTATGTCCTGAAGACCAAGATCCTTCTGGCAGAAGAAAAAAGCAGCGCGGCGGCCAGGGCCGCCCTGCTCGCCCTGGAACGCTCGCGTCAAACCATCGGGCCGATTTTGAGACTGAGCGAAGATTTTTACCTGCCTGAGGCCAAGTTAATCTATTCCAAAACCATTGAGATGGGCACTCGAGAGATCGTTCCTTATTTGGGTCTGGGTAACATCGCCCTCCACTCGAGGGATTTGCAGGAAGCGGAGAAGTGGTTTAACCGGGCGAGAAGCATTCGGCCCGACCATCCGGCCGTTCTGCTTGCTTTGGGCCGATTGATGCTGGCTAAGGGCGAGGCGGGTAAGGCAAAGGATTTATTGGAGCAGTCCAAAGAAAAGGGAGAAGATTCCGGAACTCTTTATGGCGCTCTCGGTGAGGCCTATTTCAAGCTCGAGGTTTGGGATCAGGCGGCCAAATCCTATGGCCAAGCCGTCAGGCTTAGAAGAAAAAATAACGAATGGAGACGCTCTCTGGGGATTGCTTTGGCCAAGATGGGTAAGGTGAGAGAGGCGGAAGAAAAATACCGGGAAGTCCTTGCCTTTAGCACCAGTGACGCGGAGGCATGGAGAGAGCTTCAGAAACTGGGTAAAAGATACTAGCGACGCGCCCCCTTTTGCTTTAGCGCCGGCAGTGACACTGGATCTTTAACAATTGCTATAGGGAGGTTAGAACTTCCCCTTCACTAGCTCCGACTTGAGAATCTTCCCGGTCGCGCCTTTAGGGATCTCCTCAAGAATGGTTACCTGGCGGGGAAACTTGAAGTGCGCAAGACGCTCCTTGCAAAAACCGACTAAGTCCTCAGGCGTGGCTTTTGCTGCCGGCTTAAGGGTTACAAAGGCGGCGACCTCTTCACCCAGATCAGGGTCGGGAAGCCCTACTACCGCCGCCTCGGCGATAGCCGGATGCGAGAGCAGAACCGCTTCGATCTCCTGCGGAAAAATCGAAAACCCGCCTCTAAGAATTCGTTCCCGTTTCCTCCCAACGATCCGGATAAAACCCCCCGCTGAAACCGAAGCCAGATCCCCAGTCTTGACCCAGCCATCTACTAAGACCGCTCGGTTTTCTTCGGCTGCGTCCAGGTAACCCTCCGTCGCGGCCGGACATTTAATCCAGAGCTCGCCAACCTCCTCGCAAGATAGCTTCCGTCCGGCTTCGTCCATCACGCGTATATCGGTGCCCGGGATCGGTCGGCCAATGGCATCGGGGAACTCGGCCGGATCATCAAAGTAATAGGAGATCGGGCGAGGTATTTCCGTCATGCCGTAGCCACGGAGGATTCTTGTCCCGGTTCTCTTACGCCACTCCTCGCATAGTTCCCATGGGCAAGGGGCTGCTCCCGAGACCGCCAGACGCAGGCTTGAGAGATCGGCACAGGGAAAGGCGGGTGAGTTAAGAAGGCGGCGGAACATCGTGGCCACCCCCGGAAAAACCGTCACCTGGTGCCTCTCTATAGTCTTGAAGACCGCCTCAGGTGTAAAGCGCTCCACTACGGCTGTCGTGGCGCCAGATAAAAGCGGCGCCAAGAGTCCTGAGTACATCCCGTAGTTGTGCGCAAACGGGAGCACTCCTAAAATCACGTCCTCGCCTTTGAGACCCATGACCGGTCCCGCCCACGCACGGATACCAAATGCCAATGCATCGTGACTGAAGACGGCCCCTTTTGGTCGCCCCGTGCTTCCGGAGGTGTATACGATCAACGCGGGGGAGGCCGTAAGCGCCGGCGTTTCCCAACTACCCTCCTCCACCTGCACCTCATTAATGACCAGTTTTGGCTTGAGGTCTGCTAAGATTTCCGTAAGCCCTTCTCCCTTAAGAGCGGGGTTCAGTGATGCCACTGTGGCGCCCAGTTTGAGAATTCCCAGAAAAGCGACCGGGAATGTCCATCGGTTCGGAATCAACATAGCAACCCTGTCCCCGGGCCTTACGCCCTGCCGGGCCAGAGAACGAGCAAACCCGGATGACCATCGGTCAAGCTCAGTCCATGAAAGGCTACCCTCTTCCCAAACCAGGGCGGCTTTATCTCCGAAGCGATGTGCGTTACGCTCCAGGATATGAGCGAAATTTTCTTGCATCATCCGGCTGTCGCCTTTCTGCCAAAGCGGCGGGAGAAGGTTAAGGTGATTGGAATGTCTTGTTACGATATGGCGATTGAGATTTCATAAACCGCCTCCAGGCCCGGTTCGAGATCCCGATGTGGTTGCCAAAGATGACGCGCCGGCCCCGGATGGCGATTTTGGAACAGAGGGTAGCCGATAAGCTGCTTTTGTGTCAACCCGAGGATGAACTAGAAGAGTGTCCAATAGAGCTTGCGTTTCCAGCTTGTTCGTGGAATTCTCCCTCATCATATTTTAAGTGGGTCCTCCCAGGGAAAGTCCGCCTATGCTAAAAGAAAAAATCGGTGTGGTCGGGGCCGGTAAGATAGGTTCTGCCATCCTGCGTGGGGTGATTCGGGCAGGTCTGGTGCGTAAAGATCAAGTGATGGCGAGCGATTTAAGCAGGGCCCTGAGACAGTCCGTTGCCAAAGAGCTTGGGATCAAAGTTACGCCGAACAACGGGAAAGTGTGTGACTTCGCGGATATCGTTATCCTTGCGGTCAAACCCCAGGTTCTGGATCCTGTCATCAAAGAAATCGCAGAAAAATTGGGCAAAACGAAACTCTTAATCTCGGTCGCAGCGGGCGTTCCGCTCTCCCGCATCGAAGCCAATTTGGCAAAAGGCGCTCGCGTGGTGCGAGTCATGCCCAATATTCCCTGTGTGGTGGGAGCCGGGGCGTCATGCTATGCCGGTGGGGCATATGCGACTACAAGGGACCTGGAAAGGGTAGGGTTGATTTTAAACAGTTTTGGTATTGCCTTGCCCTTGGAGGAGAAGTATTTGGATGCGGTAACCGGCTTGAGCGGCAGCGGTCCGGCTTATGTCTTTCTCTTTATCGAATCGTTGGCCGACGGTGGGGTTCAGGTTGGTCTTAGTCGGGATGTGGCTCTAAAGTTGGCCCTCCAGACCGTTTACGGGGCTGCGCGGATGGCACTCGAGAGCGGAAAGCATTTGGGGGAGTTGAGAGATGAGGTTACCTCGCCAGGTGGGACTACGATCGCGGGACTTTACGCCCTGGAAAAGGGAGGGATGCGCGGCACAGTCATGGAGGCGGTCTTGCAGGCCACTCGTCGCTCCCAGACTCTGGGGAAGGGGGAATCATGAAGCCCGAGCCGATCCCGGTAGATAGGGAAAGCGAAGTTCAGATCCTCGCCACCCTCGGCGAGCTCATGGGTAGTTCCATGCCCTTCCGAGAGGTGATCACTATGGCCATGCGCTTCACTTCGGCTATGATGGGGGCGGATGGTTCTTCTCTCCTGCTCCTTGACCGCAAAGACGGCAACCTCAGTTTTTACATCGTCCTGGGAGAAAAAGCGGAACAGCTAAGAAATCTCACTCTTGCCCAGGGGGAGGGCATCGCCGGATATGTGGCCGCGACCGGGGTGCCGATGGTTGTCTCCGACGTTACCCGGGAGCACCATTTCTCCCAGCGGGTGGATCAGGCAACCGGTTTTAAAACCCGTTCTATCGCCTGCGTGCCGCTTCGGGTCCGGGACGAGCTTAAAGGCGTCATTGAAGTCGTCAGCAAGAGGGTAGGGAGCTTTAGCGACAAAGACCTGGACATGCTGACTGCGATCGCAGGTCCGGTTGCGATTATGATCGATCATGCCCGGCTGATCGATGAGGTGAAGGGCCTGCACGAGAAGCTGGAGAAAGCCAGCCGGGTTAAGGCGGAATTCCTCGCCACCATGACCCATGAGCTGCGCACGCCGATCAACATCGTCATGGGCAATCTCGATATCCTTCTGGGGGGATTTTTGGGAGAACTCAATAACCGTCAGAAAGAGAGCTTGAAGACGGCGATGCGTAATTCCGGAGAGGCCCTCAATCTAATTACCAGTCTCTTGGATCTCTCCCGGATCGAAGCTGGTCAGGTTGTCGTTCGCGTGGAGGAGTTCTCTCTCGAAGATGTCTGGAAGG
>MGRY01000023.1 GCA_001799045.1 Deltaproteobacteria bacterium RIFCSPLOWO2_02_56_12
AGGGCTCGGTGGTTTTGGATAAGATTAAAAACGGTAAAGGGGCCTACGGCTTTAATGCGGCTACCGAGGAGTTTGAAGATCTGGTGAAAGCTGGAATCGTCGATCCGACCAAAGTGGTGCGCTGCGCGCTGCAAAACGCGGCTTCGGTCGCAGGGTTGATGATCACCACGGAGGCGATGATAGCGGATAAGCCGGAGAAGAAGAAAGAGATGCCGTCCATGCCGCATGGGGACGAGTACTAAAATCAATTTGTGCGGTCCGAAAAAAAAGGGGGCTTTTGAAAGCCCCCTTTTTTTTTCTCACGCAATAGGCCGTTGAAAAAGTCCCATCTGCTTCGTTGCGCTCGACCGCTTGTTCGTAGGGGAAAACATGACGGGGAAGGACGCTACCGGTCCTCCGCCGCTTACCTTGACATCCAGTCTTTTTTCCAATAAAAAAACAAACTAGTCTACGGACGACATCACCGTTGCTTTCTCCCATACCTCTCCATTGGGGGTATGGTTTTTTTTGGTCTGGACTTTTTCATGACTCATCCCTTTTTCCCTGTGCTGGTGATTTTCTTCTTTGCCGGCGGCGTCGTGCTCGCCCTACTCCTGATCGCCGAAAAGGTAGGTCCCAAAAAACCCAGCGTCGTCAAAGGAGAGCCCTTCGAATCCGGGAATCCTCCAAAGGGGGATGCCCGCGTGCGCTTCTCGGTAAAATTTTACCTTGTCGCCATGCTCTTCCTCGTTTTTGATATTGAAGTGGTGTTCCTCTATCCGTGGGCGATACTTTTTCGCCGCCTGGGGCTTTTTGGTCTGGTGGAGATGGGGATCTTTCTTTTCATCCTTTCCGTCGGCTTTATCTACGTCTGGAAAAAGGGGGCCTTGGAGTGGGAGTAGAGCTTCATGGGAGAAGATAGCCCAAATATCCAATATCTGGGCGAGAAGTTTCCAGGACGGATTCTTGCATCTCACGCCTTTCGCGGCGACGAGACCATCGTCATTCCTCGCGAAGGGCTCCAAGAGATTTTCTCCTTCCTCAAAGAGGACCCTAGATTGGATCTCAGCTTTCTCACGGATATTACCGCTGTGGACTATCTGGGGAAGAAGGAGCCGCGCTTTGAGGTTGTTTATCACTTGTACTCGCTTCGGGCCAAACACCGACTGCGGGTTAAAGTCCCCGTGCCCGAGGAGGATCCGGTAGTGGATTCGCTCGTCCCGTTATGGAAAGGGGCCAACTGGTTGGAGCGGGAGGTCTGGGATATGTTCGGCATCCGTTTTAGCGGCCACCCCGATCTCCGGCGGGTCTTGCTCTACGAGGAGTTTCAGGGCCATCCGTTGCGTAAGGATTATCCGGTAAATCAATGTCAGCCGCTGGTTCCCGAGCGAGAATTACAGGGCACCTTTGTCGATCAGAGATCCAGTAATAAACTGTTGCAGCTGCAACAAAAATTTGCGCCCAAGCGTTAACACGCCGCCGCACCCTTGAACACATGAAGGCCGATCCAAGAGAACTTCTCTCAGAGAGCATGGAATTGCAGATGGGGCCATCCCACCCTGCCACTCATGGGACCATCAAGTTTGATCTCAAGTTAGAGGGGGAGAAGATTCTTGACTGTGACGTGGTGGTGGGGTACCTGCATCGCGGCTTTGCCAAGATGTGCGAGCAGGTGACATGGACGCAGGTGATCCCCTATACGGATCGCTTGAACTATGTCTCTCCCCTGATCAACAACGTGGGTTACGCGCTGGCGGTGGAGAAACTCCTCGGAGTAGAAACCCCGGCGCGATGTCAATTCATCCGGGTAATCATGAGCGAACTTTCCCGTATTACCGACCATCTGACTTGTTGCGGCATGGCCGCCTCCGAGCTTGGAGCAATCACGGTAGGTTTCTATTTGATCGAGGCCAGGGAGCTCCTTATCAGAATCATCGAGGTGGTGACCGGCGCCCGGTTAACCATTTCTTACACCCGCATCGGCGGGGTAAAGCATGATCTCCCACCGGACTTCGCCGAGCAGGTCACCAAGGCATTTCGGAAAAGCCGACAGCTTCTGGCGGATTGCGATCGACTTCTTTCCCGCAACCGGATCTTTATTGACCGGATGTCCGGTTTGGGGGTGCTCTCACAGGAGACGGCGATTGCCTACGGCCTCACCGGACCCATCCTGCGCTCCACCGGGGTCAGCTACGATGTGCGCAAGGCCGAACCCTATCTTGTCTACGATCAGCTCGATTTCGAGATCCCGATCGGGACTAAGGGCGACAACTACGACCGCTTTATCTGCCGTATGTTAGAGATCGAGCAGAGCATGCGGATTGTGGAGCAGGCCCTGAAAAAAATACCCTTGGGGCCGGTCTCGCTGGACGACCCGCACGTGGTGCTGCCGGAGAAGGAGAAGGTCTATAACAGCATTGAAGGCTTGATGCACCACTTCAAGATTATCATGGAGGGCATTCAAGTGCCCGCGGGCGAGGTTTACCTTGCTGTCGAGGGAGGGAACGGCGAGTTGGGCTTCTACATCGTCAGCAACGGAGGCGGAAAACCTTATCGCGTCAGGGTGCGGCCTCCCTGTTTTATTGCCATGTCGGCCTTTCGCGAGATGATCAAGGGTTCTATGATCGCCGATATCATTCCGACCTTTGGCATGATCAACATGATCGGCGGGGAGTGCGACAGATAAGATGACCTTAGAATTTTCCTCGGAAGCGTTTAAGAAATTCCAAGAAACCGTGAGCCGCTATCCCAAGAAAGAGGCCGCGATGATTCCGGTTCTCTATTTGGCGCAGCGGGAGTTCGGCTATCTTAGCCCGGAAGCGATTGAATATGTCGCCAAGTTGATGGATCTATCCTCGGCGCGGGTCTACGGCGTGGTCACCTTCTACACGATGCTGAACATGCAGCCGGTCGGGAAGTACCACATCCAGGTCTGCCGCACTCTGCCGTGCGCCCTCGTGGGCGCGGAAAAGATCGCGGCATTGGTCAAATCGAAGCTGGGCATCCAGGTGGGAGAGACTACGCCGGATGGAAAGTTCACGCTTTCGGAAGTGGAGTGTCTGGCCTCCTGCGGGACGGGACCGATGATGCAGATCAACGACGATTATTACGAAAATCTGACACAAGAAAAGGTGGAGGAGATTCTGAAGAGCTTAAAATGAGGAAATGCAAATTTCAAATTGCAAATTGTAAAAGTCAAAACGGAGAAGTAGGGTGGTAATTTTCATTTTGCACTTTGCATTTTGCATTGAGGTTTGAATGGAAAAAGTCCTGCTCAGAAACATCGATGTCCCGGACTCCCACACCTTGGCGGTTTACAAGTCGCGCGGAGGCTATCGGGCCTTCGAACAGGTCTTGCGGGGAATGTCTCCCGAAAAGTTGATAGAGGAGGTCAAGGCCTCGGGCCTTCGGGGGCGCGGCGGCGCGGGTTTCCCTACCGGGATGAAGTGGAGTTTCGTCCCCAAAGACAGCCCCAAGCCCAAGTACGTAATCTGCAACGCAGACGAGAGCGAACCAGGCACCTTTAAGGATCGATTACTGATCGAAAAGGATCCTCATGCCGTCATTGAAGGGACCATCCTGGCTGCCTATGCCATTCAATCCCATACGGCCTTCATCTATATCCGGGGGGAGCTGGTTTTCGGGAGTAAGGTGCTGCAAGGGGCCATCGATGAGGCCGCTCAGGCGGGCTATCTGGGTAAAAACATCCTGGGCTCCGGCTACGATCTAGAGCTGATCCTGCACCGCGGCGCCGGGGCCTATATCTGCGGGGAGGAGACGGGCCTGCTCTCATCTCTCGAAGGGGGCAGGGGATGGCCTAAGGTCAAGCCTCCCTTCCCGGCAACGCACGGCCTCTTTGGTTGTCCGACCGTGGTGAACAACGTCGAGACCCTGGCGACGCTTCCCTGGATCATCGATCAGGGCGCTGCCAGGTATGCGGCCATAGGAACGGAGAAAAGCAAGGGGACGAAACTTTTCAGCGTCAGCGGCCACATCCGCAAGCCCGGAGTGTATGAGGTAGAGATGGGATATCCCTTCAAACGTTTTCTTGAAGAGGATTGCGGCGGGGTTCCTAATGGAAGGAAATTGAAAGGGGTGATCCCTGGAGGATCATCCATGCCGGTGCTGCGCGCAGATGAGCTCGAACCGGTCCGAATGGATTACGAATCCATGCAGGCTGCCGGTAGTATGCTTGGCTCGGGCGGCGTCATCGTCATGGATGACTCGACTTGCATGGTGCAGGCGGCCTGGAATGTCGCACGCTTTTACGCCCACGAGTCGTGCGGCCAATGTACCCCTTGCCGCGAAGGCTGTCACTGGATGGAGAAAATCTTCCGGCGCATTGAGAGCGGGGAAGGCGAAAAGGGGGATTTGGATCTGGTCCTGAACATCAGCGGCAATATTACCGGGAATACGATTTGTCCCTTCGGCGACGCAGCCGCCTGGCCCGCGGCCGCTTTCATCAAGAAGTATCGCGCGGAGTTTGAAGCGCACATCACACAAAAGAGATGCGTAGTAATCTAGCAAATGGCGAATTGCGAATGGCAAATGGACTTGCCTCTTTTAACTATTCGCTATTTGCTATTCACTATTTACTAATATGGAATCGGTCAAACTAACGATCGACGGGCAGGAAATTTCAACGGCCAAGGGGAAGACCGTGATCGAGGCGGCCGCGGAGGCCGGGATCGCCATTCCCCATTACTGCTACCATCCCAAGCTGCCGATCGCCGGCAACTGCCGCATGTGTCTCGTAGAGATAGAAAAAATGCCCAGGCTCCAGATCGCCTGTAATACGCAGGCGAGCGAGGGGATGGCGGTCCAGACCCGGAGCTCCAAGGTTTTGGAGGCGAGGCGGGCCGTCATGGAGTTTCTCCTCATCAATCATCCGTTGGACTGCCCGATTTGTGACCAGGCGGGGGAATGCAAGCTCCAGGACTATTACATGGAGCACGACCTTAAGGCGAGCCGGTTTGAAGAAAGGAAAGAACACGAGCGGAAACGAGAGATCTTCGGCCCCTATGTTGTCTTTGACGGCGAGCGCTGCATCAAATGCACCCGTTGTGTCCGCTTTCTCCAGGAAGTGACGCATACGGGGGAGCTGGCCGTAGTCAATCGCGGCGACCATTCCACTATCGCCCTGTTTGCAAACGAGACCGTCGACAATCCCCTCTCGGGCAATATCGTTGATATCTGTCCGGTCGGGGCGCTGACAGACCGTGATTTTCGCTTCAAGGTGCGGGCCTGGTATCTCAAAAACACCCCATCCGTCTGTCCCGGCTGCAGTACGGGCTGCAACATCACGATCGGCAGCTATCAAAACCGCATCGCGCGCTTCAAGCCCCGGATCAATGAGGAGGTAAACAGCCACTGGATTTGTGACGAAGGGCGTTACTGCTTTCATCCCCTCACCGAGGTCGAGCGTCTCACCTCGCCGCTGGTTCGGCAGGAGGGAGGACTCGCGCCGACTGACTGGGAGACGGCCCTTCAGGCGGCCCTTTCCGGTCTCAGCGCGGCAACGCCGCTTGCCGGCGTGCTCTCAGGGCGAAACACCAACGAAGAGGCGTTCCTGTTTGCGCGGCTGGTAAAAAAGCTCTCTTCTCAGGCGGCTATCGAAGCCGTTTATTATGAGAGGAAGCTCACGGAGGTGGAAGCAATTCTCAAGAGCCCGGACCGCTCGCCCAATTTCCGCGGGGCGCGGGAGATGGGTGCGAGTCCTAACGGAGGTTTCGAGCCCTTGCTCCGGCAATTGATCGGGGGAAAATTCCGCGCCGCCTACATCGTGGGAGAGGATCTGCTCTCGCTCGCTCCCGACGGAGAGAAAATCAAAAACGCTCTGGAAAAACTCTCCTTCCTGGTTGTGCAAGATACCCGCCTGACCCCTACGGCAAGACTCGCCCATGTGGTACTGCCGGCGACCAATTTTGCCGAAAAGGAGGGCACCTACACAAACCGCAAAGGAAGGGTGCAGAAACTCAATGCGGCCCTGGTCCCGCCCGCAGGCGCGCTTCAGGATTGGGAGATCTTCGCCCGCTTGCAGAACAAAGCTGGAGAGAAGATTTTTTATCAGAGCCCTGCTGAAATTTTTCAAGCGATTGCCCACGAGGTCGTACGCTACCAGGGGCTCAGTTACGCCGCGATAGGAGATCAAGGGGTCCAACTCAGCGACGAGACATAACCACTATGATTGTTGACATCGGGATTATCGCAGCGAAGGCCCTAATGGTCCTCTCCATGGTGTTGAACCTGGCCGGGGTCCTGGGCTGGATCGAGAGAAAAGCCAGCGCCCTCATTCAAGACCGCATCGGGGCCAACCGCGCCTCCATTTTCGGTTTTGCGGGGCTGGGCCTGGTGAATACCCTGATCGCTGATCCGATCAAGTTCCTCACCAAGGAAGATTTCATTCCGCCAAAGGGAGATCGGTTGCTGCACACCCTGGCCCCCTGCCTGGCCCTCTTTCCGGCCCTGGTGGCCTTTGCCGTTATTCCCTTCGGCGATATTCTCGTCCTGGCGGACCGGACGATCAATCTCCAGGTGGCAAATCTCAATGTGGGCATCCTCTATATCTTCAGCATGGCCTCGTTGAGCGTGTACGGAATCGTGATCGGCGCCTGGGCCTCAAACAACAAGTTCTCCCTGTTAGGAGGGGTGAGGGGCTCGGCGCAGATGATTTCTTACGAAATCGCGATGGGCCTCTCGGTCATGGGCATCCTGATGATTTACGGGACATTGGAGTTGCAGGAGATCGCCCGCGCTCAGGGGAATCTACTCTGGGGCTGGCTCCCGGCGTGGGGGATTTTTCTCCAGCCGGCCGCTTTTTTGTTGTTTTTTACCGCCGCGGTCGCGGAGACGAAGCGGATACCTTTTGATCTCCCTGAGGCAGAGTCGGAGATCGTTGCCGGCTATCACGTGGAATACTCCGGGGGAAAATTTCTTATGTTCTTCGCCGGAGAGTTTGCCGAAATTGTTACCGCCGCCGGTCTCATCACCACGCTCTTCTTCGGCGGTTGGCAGGTTCCCTTCCTCATGCGCGACGGCTTTCACTTTCCATGGGTAGGGACCCTTTTCCTGCCCCAATTGGTGGTGGCGCTTCTTCAGGTGGGGGCCTTCACGCTTAAGGTCCTCTTTTTCTGCTGGCTGCAGATCCTCCTGCGCTGGAGTTTGCCCAGATTTCGCTACGATCAGGTGATGCGTTTGGGTTGGAAGATGCTGTTGCCCCTCGCCCTTCTTAACGTGATGGTGACGGCTGTTTTGATTGTTGCCTGGCAAAGCGCTCCCTTAAAACCGTGACGAGTCCCATGATTCTTTTTTTAATCCTGGCCGGTTTGTCGATTGTTTTTTCCCTGCTGGTAGTCTTCCAGAGAAATGTCATTTACAGCGCCATGGCTCTCGTCGCCACCCTTTTTCTGATCGCGGTTCTGTTTCTTACGCTTGAGGCCGCCATGGTAGGCATCCTGCAGATCCTGGTCTATGCGGGCGCCATCATGGTGCTCTTTCTTTTTGTCATTATGCTGCTGAACCCGGGGCTTTTGGAGGGAAGAAGCATCGCCTGGTGGATTCTTGGATCGCTCGCCGCGGTGCTTCTTTTATTTGTGTTGGTCCCTTTCCTTTCGGATTCCGGCAGGCTTCTCCCCGGTCAAGCGCCGGCAGGCGGCTCCTTCGGCAGCCCGGAGAGCCTGGCCCAAAGTCTCTTCACCGACTTTGTGCTCCCGTTTGAGATCGCGTCGGTCTTGCTTCTCGTGGCGATCGTCGGAGCGGTTGTTCTAGCTAAGAGGGAGGTATGAGGGGAGCAATGTGAGTGAAAATATGGTTCCGTTGAATTATTATCTGGTTTTAAGCGCCATCATTTTTGCCATCGGCGTCACCGGTGTCATCATCAGGCGAAACATCATCGTCATCCTGATGTCTATTGAGCTCATGCTCAATGCGGTCAACTTGACGTTCATTGCCTTCTCCCGTTCGCTGGGCTCGATGGATGGTCAGGTGATTGTCTTTTTTGTCATGACAGTCGCCGCGGCGGAAGCGGTGGTAGGATTGGCGATCATCATCTCCGTGTTCCGCCATCGCCAAACCCTGGACCCCCGGGAGATGCAGCTGCTGAAATGGTAGAAGAACAAATTTTTAATTTTGAATTGTGAGTTTTGAATTGAATTCAGAATCTCAAATCGGAAATCATTGATGGAACAGATGAGCTTCCTCCGCTTGATCCCTCTCATCCCTCTTTTAGGGACCGCGCTGAACATTTTTTTCGGGACGCGGCTGGGACGAAGGAATGCAGGCTGCCTGGCCTGCGTCGCCGTGGGGCTCTCTTTTCTCCTTTCCCTGTGGGTTTTCGTTCTTCTCCCTGCGACCGGAAGCTTCAGGGATACGCTCTTTACCTGGATCGAGTCGGGATCTTTTAAGGCGCAGATTTCCTTCCAGGTCGACGCCTTGAGCGCGGTCATGCTTCTGGTCATCA
>MGRY01000024.1:0-7643 GCA_001799045.1 Deltaproteobacteria bacterium RIFCSPLOWO2_02_56_12
CTCCCAGTCGATCTTCTTGTTCTCGAAAATCCGCGGCTCGTTCTTCTTGGTATCGATCTGGACTTCGAAGTAGTGAGCGGGCGCCCTGGCGCTGGTGCGAGAGATGATCTGCACCGGTTTGCCGGTCGTCAGTTGAGCATACATGCCGGCAGCCGATATGCCGATGCCCTGCTGTCCGCGGCTCATGCGTAGCCGATGGAATTTGGAGCCGTAGAGAAGCTTCGCGAAGATCCGCGGAATCTGTTGACGGACGATGCCGGGGCCGTAGTCGATCACCGTTATCCGGAAGCGGTTCGCCTGGCTCGGGGGCGGCGGAGCGCCGCCGTTTGACGCCACTTCGAGCTTGACGACGACTTCAGGCAGGATCCCCGCTTCCTCGCATGCGTCAAGCGCATTATCGACGGCCTCCTTCACGCAGGTGAGCAGTGCCTTTCTCGGATTGTCGAAGCCCAGTAAGTGACGGTTCTTGGTAAAGAACTCGGAGACAGAGATCTCGCGCTGATGAGCCCCCAACTCGGCCGCGGAGACGAGGGCCTTTGGCTTTGGGGGCTGGGTCTCGGCCGTCGCGGCGTTGGACCTTAGCGTAGGTTTAGACATCATTCGGGAAGAATTGAGTGCTCACACTTTGGAAGATAATTGCCGCTATTATATCAGAGACGAGGATTTTTTGCTCATTGACAAACTAAGACCGGATCGGATATTGCCCAATAACAGGCTGCTGAAAAAGACTCATATGCTTCGTTGCGCTCAATCGCCTCTGAGATCTTTTGAGCAGCCTGCAAAAGATTGTTTCCTATAATTTCATTAGAGGAGGATTTCAACCATGGTAATGCTGGGCACCGACATGAAAGTTGCCGAGACCCCCAAGGAGGGTCTTAAAGACTACAAGAAAGCCGACCCCTACGCGGAATGGCTGAAGAGGGAAGGCGTGAAAGTCTATGAGAAGTTTTACTTCCCGAACTTAGCGAAGATCGAGCTGGGGCCGTGGGAGCGTAAGGGGGGCAACGGCGCAGTCATCCACATCGCCAACCGCCACATGCCCAACGACTGTCACGTCGTCGAGATCAAGCCTGCGGGCAAGTCCGAGCCGGAGCACCATATGTACGAGCTCACGATCTATGTGGTTTCGGGCCGTGGGGCAACGACGGTCTGGCAAGATGAGAAGGATGAGAAGCGCAAGCAAAGCTTTGAGTGGCACGCCGGAAGCCTCTTTTCCATTCCGCTCAACGCGTGGTACCAGAACTTCAACGGCAGCGGCGACGAGCCTGTCCGCTACATCGCCGTGACCAACGCGCCTCCCATGATGCGCCTCTTCCAGGACAACGAATTCATATTCAACAGCGATTACACGTTCCGCGGCCGCTATTCGGGCGAGGAAGAGTACTTCAGCGGCAACGGCAAGCTTTTCAACCGGCGGATCTGGGAGTCCAACTTCATCGCCAATGCGCCGGACATGCTGTTGTATGGATGGAAGGAGCGGGGCGCCGGCGGCATCAATGCCATGCTGGAGATGGCTAACAACAACATGAAGAGCCACATCTCGGAATTCCCCATAGGCACGTACAAGAAGGCCCACCGCCACGGCCCGGGCGCGCACCTCGTGCTGCTCAGCGGCAGCGCCGGCTTCTCCTTGGTCTGGACCAAGGAAGACCGCTCCGACATGATCAAGTGCGATTGGCAGATCGGGTCCATGGTCGTTGTTCCCAGCGACAATTGCTACCACCAGCACTTCAACTCCGGGAGCACTCGGGCCCGCTACCTGGCCCTCCGGCCGGGCGATATGGGCCTCAACGTGCCCAAGGGCGGTGGTGGGGAGAACGCCGACCGGAGCCTGAAGGAGGGTGGCTGGCAGATCGAGTACGAGGATGAAGACCGCGAGATCCACAAGATCTTCGAGAAGGAGATCGCGGCCAATGGCGCGACGTGCAAAATGAAGGCATTCGTCCCCTGGTGCACTGGCGAGGTGGGACCGACGAGCGAGCGGGACACCTAAGGGCGCAACGCAACTGCTCTTCTTCCTCGCCTCATGACCGAATCTGGCTCCGCTAAATTTCTAGCCGTCAGGCTTCGTACTTTATTTCCCCTCCCACAATCGTCATCTCTACCTTGAGATCCTTGATCTTCTCCGGCTGGACTTGAAAGGGATCTTCGGCAAGGACGGCGATATCGGCGAGTTTACCCACCTCGAGGGTTCCTTTCAAATTTTCCTCAAAGCCGACGAAGGCGGCAGTCGTGGTGTGCATGGCAAAGGCCTCTCCGACGCTGATCCTTTCCTCAGGAACCAGCACATCGCCCCAGCGCATCCTGCGCGACACGCAGGCGGAGATGTCGCGGAGCGGATCTACGGGCCAGTAGCCGGGCGCGTCGGAGCCGCCGGCAATGGTCACCCCATTCTTGAGCAAGGTTCTAAAAGGAAAGGCCTTGGCCAGCCGTTTTTCTCCCAGGCAGTCAAGAATCGCGTCGCCCACGTAGTAGCCGATGGAGATGTTGGGGATGGCAATGATCGCCGAGCGCACGAGTCTTTGCATCCGCTCCGGCGTGCTGAGCCAGTTTCCCATGTGCTCGATCCTGTGGCGGTGGTCCTTTCGGGGCGATTTTTGGATGGCGTTTTCATAAGCATTCAGCGCCATGTCGAAAGCGCGATCTCCGATCGCATGTACGCAACAGCGCAGCCCCGCCTGATGGCATTTGAGCAATGTATCGTTAAGCTCATCCTGCTCGATTCTTATGATGCCATGGTTGTGGGGATCATCCTCGTAGGGTTCATAAAAACAGGCGTTTCTGCCCGTGATCCCGCCGTCGATACTCATCTTCACCCCGCCGATTCTCAGCCACTCGTTGCCAAAACCGGTTATCAGGCCGAGCTCGATCAGGCTCTGCGAGCCGATGTGGGATTCGATCACCCGAGGAAGGAGGCTTACGCGCGCGTGGAGCCTGCCCTCGCGCAAAAGCTCCTGATAGGCGCGCACCGGCTCGCCCGACCTTACGATGTCGTGGATGGTTGTAACCCCCCGCTCCAGGCACTGGTTGAGGGCGAAGACGATGCCGTCTTTGAGCTGGATGTAGTTAAACTCGGGCACCACTTTTTTGAGGATGAGCTGCGCCCGCTCATGGAGCTCTCCTGTGGGCTCTCCGGTTTGCGGGTCACGTCGGATCGCGCCGCCGGCGGGGTCCGGGGTGTCACGCGTGATGCGGGCAAGGGCCAGGGCCTTGCTGTTCGCGATCGTGATGTGCGCGCCGAAGGCGATGGAGACGGGATGATCAGGAATTGCGCGGTCGAGGTCGTTTCTATCGGGGAAGCGTTTTTCCTTTAAGCGGAAATCCTGCATCGGGCTTCCATGCGCCACCACCCAAGTTCCCTTTGACAATTTGAAAGCCCGGTTTTCCAGCCGCTCCAAAATCTCGGGAATCGAGCGGACGTCGGTGTAGAAGTCGCGGCAGTCCGCATACTCCATCTCCGCCGTCCCTTTTTCAGCCAGATGGACATGGGTGTCGGTGAGCCCGGGAATGGCTGTCCTTCCTTTTAAGTCGATCGAGCGGGTGTCAGGTCCGGAGAGTCTTCGGACATCATCGGATTTGCCGGTTGCGACGATCCGCCCGCCGGCGCAAGCGATCGCCTCATAGATAGCTCCGCTTGGTGCGAGGCTCCGGATCTTGCCGTTGAAAAGAATAAGATCGGGGTAGGGAATGGCTTTGCGGCTCATTTGCGCCCTCCTTCGTACCCCCGCCTATAAGCCCCTTCGTGTCAGAAAGTCAAACCAGGCTTGACTTAAAGACGCGCCAATACTAGTTCACTGTGAGGAGGAATTGAAAATGGCTGATCGACCTTTTACCTGGCCTGACAACGCGCGCGTTGCATTCGTTTTAGGAATTGCCTTTGAGGCCTGGGATAGAAAAAAACCGACGCGCGGTGCGGCGCTCCAGTCACCTTTGCCCAAAGACGCTCTGTGCAAGTGGGATTACTCGACCGAGACTTTCCGAGAATTTGGCCCCAAGGTAGGGTTGAGACGGCTGCTTGATATCTGCAGTAAATACGATATCAAGGTGAGCCTTCCGATCAACGGCTTGACCTGCGAATACTACCCGGAGTTAGTTAAAGAATGCCACAAACTTGGGCACGAGCTGGTCGCTCATGGCTGGGATCAAGGGGAAAATCTCTACATGCTGACCCGGGAGCAGGAGCGGGAAAATATCCGCAAGACGATTGAAGCGATCGTTAAGGTAACCGGCGAGATGCCCGCCGGCTGGTCCTCACCCGGCGTGCGCTCGACAGACAATACCCCGGAGCTGATCGCCGAAGCGGGACTACTCTATCACTGCGATTACCATGACGACGAGATGCCCTATCCGTTGAAGGTAGGAGACAAAATGCTGATTGAGTTTCCCCACCAGTACACGGTCAACGACCATCGCATGCTCCACGGCGTGACGCGGCGGGCGTTCTTCGAAGGATTTAAGGACGAATTCGATTATCGTTACAAGATCGGCCGCAAAACGCCCACCATGATGAACGTCATCACTCACGCTTATGTGAGTTCGCGTATTCCCCTGATCGACACCTTTGAGCGAATCATCGCTTACGCCAAAAAGCACAAAGAGGTATGGTTCGCGCGGCGCGGCGATGTCGCGGCCTGGGCGCGCAAGCACTATCTAGGGCAATGAGAGGAGCGAGTTCTTAGGCCAGACGTTCCCTGTGATTTCTTAACCACTCCGCAATCTCGCTTATTCCACTTTCGAGGTCGTACCTGGGAGCGAATCCCAGTTCCTTTTTGGCCAGGGTTATGTCGAGGAGATCCCTATCCCGATGCGCTCCTACGGTCGCGGCATGGGGATGCTTCCCGATCTCAAAAGAAATCTCCGGCAGCGCCTTTCGAATCACCTGCTCCAGCTCCTTTTCGGAATAGGACTGATCGAAAGCGATGTTGTAAGCCCGGCTTAGAGGCCTCTCGCAGAAGCAAGCCAGACGCACCGCCTCGGCGACATCATTGACAAAGACAGGATCGTCCGGCAGGCGAGTAAGAAAAGGTCGGCATTTTTGCCCCAGGATGCCTTTCTTGAGTTCCAGGGGAATTCCCCTTCCTAAGCCCGGGCCGTAGACCGATGAAAACCTTAAGGCCACGAAGCTCACCCCACGATGCTGGGAGTAGAAGTCTCCGAGCCATTCCCCCAAAATTTTGGCCGAGCGATAAAAATAGGTGGGATAGATGGCGACCGGATCATCCTCTCTAACAAGGCTGTGGTCTTTTTTTCTGAGCTGGCCGTAGAGCGCCCCCGAGCTTGAGAAGACGACTCGTTGAAGATTCATCTCTTTCGCCGTTTCCAGAATATTCCGCATCGCCTGGAGGCAAAAATCCAGCACCTTTGGGTCTTCATCCCGGCGCGGGTGCGCGGCGTGGAAGATGTGCGTTATCTTCTCTTTCCGGCAAAGGTCGGTGAAGGCCCTGGTATCCGTGACATCCAGTTCATGGCTCTGACTCTTGATCGGGAGGAGAGAAAGATCACGGGATCGTGGCACGATATCTAACGGAACAATCTTGTGGCCCAGCGACTCAAACAAAAGAGCGGTGTGGGAGCCGATAAAGCCGTTAGCGCCCGTGATTAAAACGGTTGCAGCCATTCAAGCCTTCTTCACGTAACGCTCTAGGTACCACTTGGCGATCTCTCCTTTGGTACAAAACCAAACATCCGTAAACCCCTTCGCATAACGGATACACTGCTCGAAGACTCCGATGATGTTGGGTCTGCCGCCGATGTGGGCGTGGAGCAGGGCATCGATGAGCTTTGGACTTCCCGCTTCCCCTTCCGCGTAGAGCCGGTCAAAGGCTGTCTTGAAGCATTCGAAATAAACGGCGGGCGGGTTTTTCGGGGAAAAGATAAGACCCAGGTCGTTGGCGTAATCGAGTCTTGGCATGATGACCAAAGACTTTCCGTTGATCTCTTTGTGAAACGGGACATCGTCGCCCGGCATATCTCCGTTCCACAAGATCCCTTCTTCGACCAAAAACTTGAACGTGTTTTCGTTGATCCTGTGTCCCGGGCTAACCCATCCGATAGGGCGTTGCCCGGTGACGGAGCTCAGTGTGGCGAGGGTATCTTTGATGATCGCTCTCTCCTTCTCCGGGCCGAGGGAGTCCAGTGGAATATCATTAGCCCATCCGTGGCCGACGATCTCGTGGCCCGCTTGATGGAGCTCCTTAGCCACATCAGGAAATTTCTCGGCTGCAAGGCCATTGGTGTCTATCGTCCCTTTGACGCCGTACTTGTTTAGAACATCCATGATTCTCCAGATCCCTACTTTTCCACCATATTCTCCGTAAGCGAGCGACGCGTAATCAGGCTTGTCTCCGCCACGGCGGTACTGGGAATACTTGATGAAAGACTCGAAGGCGACGAAGAAACTCACCGCTATCTTCGCCTTGCCCGGCAGCTCAAAAGGCGCTGGTCTCATATCCTCTCCTTCGATTTGGCTTTCGGAATGTTACCTTTTTTCAAAAATTTTCTGAAAGAGTTCGTAATTTTTATTGAAGTCGTCCGCTGCGCTAAACTCATCGACCACGTAGGTGAGTTTTTCCAGCCCTTGAATATTGGTGGGTATGCCCGCGCGGGTGGGGACGCGCGCGAACGAGGCAATCATCTTCTGTCCCTCGGCGGAAAGGACGAAGTCCACGAACAGCTTCGCCGCGTTGGGGTGGGGCGCTTTGGCGCCGATCTCGATCGGTTGAAACTTTGTGTAGACCGGATTCTGGGCGACCCAATCCACCGGCCCGCCCTTTCGCTTGATCTCTTCGGCGGTATGAAGATAGTCGTTGAGCACCAAGGGGAATTCGCCCGATGCCAGCAGGTTGGTCAGCAGGGAAAGACCCGGGTGAAATCTTAGATCCTGGGCCGCCAGCTTTTTCATATAGGCGAGTCCCTTTTCCTCCCCCATCTGCTTCAACGTCCAGGCGAACCACTCGGGTTTGGTAGGATCCATCCCGATCTTGCCTTTCCATTTTGGATTCAGGAGATCCTCGTTCGTTTTTGGGACCTCCGCTCTTTTGACGAGTTGCGTGTTGTATGCGATCACGTTCGGCATGATGTAGACGGCCGCCCAATAGCCCTGCGGATCGACGAAGGGCTTTGGCAAAAACTTGGTTTCCGGCGAGACATATTTCATCAGCAGGTTTCTCTTCTTGAGGAAGTAGGCCTGCGTTTCGGCCGATTGCACAACATCGAACTCGTAGCGTCCTGCCTGCACCTCTGTCATGATTTTTGTTAGTAGCCTTTCGCCGACAGCGCGGTACATCTTCGGCTCCAGAAAGGGGTACTTAGCCTTAAAGGCATTGAGCATTTCCTGTGCCTGGCCCACTGTCATCGAGGTGTAGAACACCAGGACACCTTCTTTCTTGGCGGCTTCAACAACCGCGTCGGGGCTGGCAGCGTTTATTGAAGACGGAAAGATCCCGGCCAGAATCAATGCCTGCAAAAACCAAATCCGTATCACTGCCTGCATATGGCTACTCCGCTATCCTCTTTTTTGGCTTGCCTTTTTCTTGACCGAAAGCAGCCCGGTCCGCCGACATTTTCCCCGAAGCCGGCTGGATACTATCAGGTCGTCCCTTCTAGCGTCAATCTGCGCGCTTTCGCGAGCAAATTGAAATCGC
>MGRY01000024.1:7660-8471 GCA_001799045.1 Deltaproteobacteria bacterium RIFCSPLOWO2_02_56_12
GGCACCCCAGCCGTCAAACGGGCGCAAAAATTTGTTATAAGAGGGGCTCTTTTTAGAGCCGTTTGGTGGAGGGAGTTTTTGAGTTAATTCTGAGGGCAGCGGCCATTCGCGAGGTGAAATTCAAAGTCGGAGCGGAAGAGCCTAAGAGCGCTTTCGATCGGCGGCCCCGGCATGTTGATCAGATTACAAAAGCCCTTTCCTTTGTTGAAGCTGATAATCTTGCTGAACTGCTCCAGGAGAGGTTGTCCCCCTTGTCCTTGCTGCACTTTTTTTAACATGGCAGCGAGAGTATTCGTTTCCATACGACAGGCTGGACACTGACCGCAGGACTCGGCCGCGAAAAAATCCGCGATCCGAAGGATTTCCTCGACGATGCAGGTACCCTCTGTCACAATACGGACCACACCACAGCCGATCGAGGAGCCGGCGGCGCGCACGGAATTGTGGTCAAGCGGGAGATCGATTTTATCGGCGGGTAAAAAGGCCGAAGAGGGACCTCCCGGGAGGATCGCCTTAATGGCCTTTCCATCCTTTACGCCACCTCCGCATTCTTCAATCAATGAGCGCAGCGACGATCCAAAGGGGAGTTCATAGATTCCCGGGCGGTTAACTTCGTCATTCAAAGAAAAGATCATGGTTCCGGGACTCTCCGGTGTGCCAAAACTGCGATACCACTTTGCCCCGTTGGCGATAATGGGGGGGATATTGGCGAGAGTCTCTACATTGTTAACGGTAGTGGGTTTTCCGAAGAGTCCGACGGTTGCGGGGAAAGGAGGCTTCTGGCGTGGCAGGGGCTGCTTATCTTCGATCA
>MGRY01000025.1:0-1267 GCA_001799045.1 Deltaproteobacteria bacterium RIFCSPLOWO2_02_56_12
AGAAGGATAAGAGAGGTCCGGCTTTTTTGTTTCCATAAGGACTTTACGAGCAGACGACCAAGCATGCCTCTCTCCCCCCTTTACATCCGCGCATGGGCAAATCGGGCCTTGCCCTCGGCAAGAGTCTGAGCAGGAATGACAATCGCGTCTTCTTCCACAACCGCCTTCAAGGGCACAGGGTTACACCCCCCGGGGGTCCCGATCGTGTCAAAAGCGATAGGCGCATTGCAATTACGGCAGATTACCCTTTCACCGTCGAAAAAATATCCTTTTAACGGGCAGATATTGCAGGCATCCAAGGCTACGGCTATTTTTCCTTCCCGGCTGCGCACGATAAAGAAGCGAATATCGACTCCGTCCATCTTGACGACGTATTTCACCATCGGTTGACCTTCGATCTCTTTCAACGGGATGCGGATCGACTCTTTAAGGGGCAAAAGTATCGGCGCCGGGTCATAACCACGTCCCGCTGAGACCACGAGGGAAATGCCGAGAAGGTAGCTTATCCCTAAAGCTATTCCGGCCGCGGCAGTACTCCATCTCCTCTGACGGCGAAACTCCGCCTTGATCTTGCGCTGCTCCGGCAAAGGAAGAGAGGAGTCCAACTGAAGCGGCGCTTTCCAAGCTTCCTGCAGCATGACAACAGCCGGGAGAGCGATCAAAGCGATAAGAATGAGAATCGAGGTGTTTTCCTTGGTGAGAAAACCTACGAACGCAAGAACGGTCTCAGTAGAGGGGATGAGGCCGATTTCGAAGAATTCGTGCAGGCCATTCGCGAGAAGCTTCAAGACGAGGAGCACCAAGACGAGGCTGGTCGTGGTGAAAAAGCTTTTCAGATTAATTCTCAGGCTCCCTTGAATCAGAAAAAAACCGAAAACAAACGCTAGCAGGAGGCCGAGCGCTCCCCCCACGATATTGTACATCGGATTAGCCCCGATGGTGGCCGAAAGGGCAAAAAGGAAAAGGACCATCTCGACCCCTTCGCGGAGAACCATGATAACGGTGAAAAGGAAAAGCCCGAGACCTGATCCTCTGGCAGTAACGGCATCCAGTTGGGCTTCCATCCGCTGCCCTAAGGTTCTACCTACCCGCCACATCCAAATTAGCAGAGAACCTACGAGGGCCGCTGCTATGAGCATCAGAGTCCCCTCAACCAACTCATTTTCCAGATCCAACCCAAGCCTCTGAACGACAATCGCAGCGGCCAGGCTTAATAGGAACGCCACCCACAGGCCATGGTAAACATACCTCCGTAAGTGGCTTCGCC
>MGRY01000025.1:1274-6856 GCA_001799045.1 Deltaproteobacteria bacterium RIFCSPLOWO2_02_56_12
TCTAATGTACGAGAGAACGATGCCCACAACCAGGGCCGCTTCGACCCCCTCCCGTAGGGTTACCACCATCGCCTCAAGCATCTTGGACAGGATTTCCATAGCGGCTTTGTTCCCTGAATTAGGAAAGCCCTTTACCGTAACAGCAAAAAACGGGCCAACGTTAGATCGCCCTTATTTATTATATTTTATCAGTAAAATATTTCAAATTCGTATAATCTAAGAAAATTGTTCCTAAAAATAGGAATAGAGGAGAACGAAAACGTCAAATCTGGAGATCAGGCCGATTTGAGAAAGCGCTTACATCCCGTGGCGCATTCCCATGGGCTGGTTCAGCAAATAGAGATTTATAAGGGTGAAGAGAAGCGTTAGGACGATCAACGGAATCAAGGCCTTTCCCTTAGTCATTTGCCGATCCCAGAGGGTTCGAGCGAGACGGAAGCCCACTACGAGAGAAAGGATTAAGCCGCCCAGAATGAGAACCATCTGCAACCAGTAAACAACCTCGGAGGAAACCCAGGACTGAGGTTGCCAGCCCGGATAACCAGTGTACCAGGTGGTGGTGCGGTTAAGAGTCTGTTGAAAGGCTGGGATGACGCCTGGCCCTTCCAAAAGAAAGTGGGAGGCATTGTGCGCCAGGTGCATGGCCAATCCCACAGGGATGAACATGTATCCCAAATGGACAAAGGTTTTCTTGAGTCCACGACCCTCTTCTGCGGCCATCCGATCGGCCGCCCAGGAGAACAGGAGACCCAGGATGGGAAAAAGCAAGAGTGACCCCCCGATGAAGATTAGAGACTCCGTAAGGGTCAGATAGGTCACGGGCTTCATCAGGATCCGGAGTTCGAGAGGAATAAGGCGCGCCATCCGGGAGATCCAGAGACCCCAACCGGAAAGCATTTGAGCGGTCACGATGGTCGTGATTCCTACCAAAACCAGGGCCAGATACGATTCATCCAGCCAACGTCTGCCAGAGGCCCAGAGATCTTTAGCAAAGGGACGCAGCCTTAAGGTCAAATTCCCCGGCGGGCAGCTCTTGACGCACTCGAAGCAGAAGTTGCAGTAGGTATTCCGCTCCAGGGTCATGGGAAACTCAAACATAGGGCAGCCTCTTCCCCCCTCGTTTCCACGGTAGCAGTCCTGATGGCACTCCTTGAGGCATCGGCTTCGATCCACGGAACGAAGTTCCACGGGAGAGACCATGGAGTAAAGTCCCTGAAGGCCGGTGATGGGACAAAGGTAGCGGCAGAAGCTGCGCCGCTGAAAAATAATCCCGGTAGCAAAGGCGATAACGCCCAGGATAATGATTAGCCACGCGGTCATCTGGGGAGAGCGAATGATGCCGAGCTGCTCGTCGGCCCAGGTCAAAAAGACAAAGAAAAAGGTAGCCAGCCAGAGATTGCGCAGAAACTTGGGAAAGAGCCGGTTAGGCCGAACCAGATTCGCGGCCCATTCATTCAGGGTTCCAAAGGGGCACATGACGCACCACAGGCGACCTACGAGAATAAATGTGAAGATGATCCCCGGCCACCAGAGAATCCAGGTAAGCTTGGTGGCCAGGTTTTTCGCACCGTCCTGAACGTCAAAAAAGCCCAGGAGAATGATCAAGAGCGTGAGCAGGAGGAAGGGGATTTGCAGGAGCGGCAGGAATCCCTTCCAGCGAACCCAGCGAGAAAACCAGCCGATCTCTAGTAGGTTTATGGGCGCCTTGGAACCCATAGCGGAAACCGGGCGCAGCGCAGCCGCGGTGATCCCGACCAGGCCAATGGCTAAAGCAGCGAGCGCAACCAGGATAAATCCAGGAGTGGCTCCTGTAGCCGAAGCCACGTTGAGACGAAACTCGACAGAAGCGGGGGGCTGGTAGTGTTTTCCCTCCAATTCCAAGAGCGCAACCCGTACCAGATAAGGGCCGCGCTCGTCCAAACGACTGACCAGGGCGTACTGACCGGCCCAAACAATCTCCGGGGCCGGAAGCAAAGAAAAAGAGTCAGCGGGTTGGACGGAAGAACGGTCTCCCGGACCCGAACGGTTAGGGGCCTGGATTGGAGAGACGCTAATAAGAACCTTGCCTCCCCGCACCGGCTCCAGAGAGCCGTTACGGACAATCTTGGCGATGATCTTGTTCTCCTCGCCGGCGCGCGCCGGACGAGGAGAGGTCAAGAGCTCAATCTGGTAATCCCCGAAGGTAACGAGGCTGACGCCGCCTTCAGCAGGGGCGGCATCACCATGCTCCCCATGGGCGGAAACTGAATTGGCACTGACAGCCAAAAACAGAATCAACCACAGAAGAACGGATGCAACAGACCAGTACTTCAACGTCGTCACCTGCTTCCCAGAACAATTTACTTCACTGCCTCTCACTGATGCCGCAAAGCCCATGCCAATATCTGAACGAGGGAGAATTCCCATGAGGAGGGCGAGGAAAAACTTCAGATACAGATTCCCCTCTTCCCAAGAATGAGAAATGAACAAGAGATAATATCGCATAGCTGGGAAACTGATCTTTCAACCGCGCCGAAGATAGCAGCGTTTACAAGAACCTTTGTGGCACCAATTAGGGGCACAATTTTTGCTCAGCATAGCAAAGGGAGCTTCTATAACGGCAAAAAAGGAGGGGATTGAAATGGATGCAGCCAGCCTGAGGCACTACCAGGAGAAATTGTTAAAACGAAAAGAGCAGGTCCTCGCTGCTATGGCTCACCTCGAAAAAGAAAAGCAGGAGCTGCTGGGACAAAAACATTTCGATTGGCTGGATCAGGCCTGGGACGAAAACGAGATGCGGGTCTTGGAGCGGCTCAATGACGGCTATCTACGCGAGTTGGGGAAAATCGAGATGGCGGAGGGTAGAATATCGTCCGAGAGCTACGGGGGCTGTTTGGCCTGTCATCAGCCGATAGAGAAGGCGCGGCTGGATGCTTTTCCGGAGACTGAGTTTTGTCTGGAGTGCCAGGATTTGAGAGAGAGGTTTGAAAAGGCATCATGAACCTCTGCAGTTTTCCTTCGGCCAAATAAAATTTTGACTGGTAGAAGAAGCTATGTTATATTGTTCCCATGATAATTTACTGCCGGAAGGTTTTCATAATCGTTCTAGTTTCTATGTGGATTCTGTCTCCCTTCACCCTGGGCGCCGCAGAACCTGCCGCGGAAAATCCACCCCCCGGCCAGGCCGAGCCCTCGAGCGGAGAGGACTTGGGGTATGGGGTCGGCTCGGTCCTTGCCAGTATGTTCTACAGTCCTTTTAAACTCACTTATGCCGGCCTTGGACTCCTCACGGGCGGGCTGGGCTTTGTTCTAAGCGCCGGCAACACGGACGTGGCGAACAACATCATCAGCCCGGCGGTACGGGGCAACTATATCGTGACCCCGCGCCACCTCAAAGGGGAAGAGCCGCTCATTTTCGTCGGCCTGCCCCCTTCTCCCGAGCCCGCACAACCCCAGCAGGAATCTTCCGCCGCGCCTGCCCAGCGCTAAGCACCGAAGCAGACCCCCCGCTTCGAAGACTTGATGAACTCCAGGAGGGCAAGCACATCTACAGAATTGCTATCTCTGACCTCGATCTCCTTGAGCGCCAGGGAAAGATTTCTCCCCTTACGAAACAGGATGCGAAAGACTTCTTTGATCTCACGGATTCTCCGCTCGTCAAATCCGGCCCGCTTGAGCCCGACCGCGTTCACCCCGCGCACCCTGTGCTGCCAATCCACAATGGCATAAGGAGGGACATCTCGACTGGTGCCGCTAAGCCCGCGCATCAGAGAAAGCTCGCCCACACGGACAAACTGATGGACGACGCAATTGCCGGAGATAAAGGCGCGATCTCCGACCTCCACATAACCTCCCAGCAGGGCCCCGTTGGCAAGGACAATATGATCTCCGAGCTTACAGTTGTGGCCCACATGGGAGCCGGCCATCAAGTAATTGTGGTTCCCGATCAACGTGGACGATTCCGCTACGGTGCCTCGATGGACTTGAACGTACTCGCGAAAGACATTGTGGTCTCCGATGCGTAGGTAGCTCTTCTCCCCACGGTAAGCTTTATCCTGAGGGGCATCACCGAGAATCACCCCGGCATGGATTTCGTTGTCTTCCCCTACCTCGGTCCAGCCGGTGATGTAGGCATGGGCCATCACCCGCGTCCGGCTTTTAATCCTAACCGGCCCATCGACCACAACGTAGGGGCCGATCTCAGCGCCCGCGTCGATTTCCGCGCGCGGATCAATCACAGCAGTAGGATGAATAGCCACCGGAGAAAGCCTATCTAGAGGGATCCTTCCTCATCATCGCTATCTTCTCTCTCGGGCTCCGGCTCCACCTTCTCTCCTGGAACGCGGTAACGGCCTTCACTCCAAGCGCCGAGATCGATCAGACGGCAGCGTTCGGAGCAAAAGGGCCGGTGCGGACTTTCTTCCCAAGAAACCTCGGTTCGACAGATGGGACAGCGGACGATACGCGGCATAAAAACTCCGTTAGGTATCGTGGGTCATAGGAGCAAAAAGTTCCTCCACCGCCAGCTTTTTTTCCATCAGCCCCTGGTCCAAAGAGTATCCCATAAAGCGCTCCAGGTTGGCCCGGTTTTTCTTTACGCCGTAAGGCCACGGATCCTCACCTAGAATTTTTCTTTCCTCCTCAAAGAGATGGCGTCCCCAGGCCAGGCGAGACCAGTTAGGATCATCGTAATAGTGCTTACAGGCCTCCTTCGCCAGCTCAAATGCCGCCATCACGCTCTTCGCCAGCCACGGGTGTTGTTCAAGCAGTTCATCCTTAAAAGCCACTACATGCATAATGGGATAGAAACCGTTTTTCCGGAAGTAGCGGATCTCCTCCTGCTTGGCATCGGCAAAGAGACGACCGATCTTGTCCGACCCTCGCACCACTGCCTGCGGCGGATGGGGCATCATCAAGGCGTCGATCTCTCCGTTTTCCAGCATGGCGCCGATTTTCTTGCCCGGCGGAACGAGTTCGATGCTCACGCCCTCCTGGGTTTTAAAAGGAAGCGTCTCCTCTTTGGAGACGATCCAGTGAATCTTCCGCCAGGCGACGCCATATTCCGATTGCAAATCGCCCTTGGCGAGAACGGAGAGCGTAGTCTGAAAGGTGCTGAGTCCTACTTTCCGCCCGATCAAATCCGCGGGCGATTTTATCCCCGCGCCGACGTTGACCCACATCTGCGACAGGCTGAAAAGTCTGCGCGGAAAGACCGGAATAGCGGTGAAAGGCATCCCCCGGCTTTTCGCCATGAGGTACGAGGAGAGCGAAAGCTCGCAGATATCGAACTCTCCTTTCTGCAACATACGCTCATGGCGGTCCAAGCCGTGTCTCAGAGGGTAAGACTGTCCTACCTCGAGCACGGTCAGCTCGACGTCTTTAGGTACAACAGTACCATCGAAAAAAGGGATGTGGCGGTCGTAATGAGAAAGCGCCATCGTCAGTTTGAGTTTTGCCATCTTGAATTCCTCGCGCTCCTTTTTTATGAGGTAATAACCGAGGAAGCAATTTTACCAATGATTACCCTATTTTCCTTGTCCCTGTCCACCCCAGTCCTCAGCTTCGCTCGGAATCTCAGATTGCAGATCTCAGATTTCAGATTT
>MGRY01000025.1:6950-7604 GCA_001799045.1 Deltaproteobacteria bacterium RIFCSPLOWO2_02_56_12
GATTTGACAGACATTCGGGCATCCTATACCATGGGTTTAGTTGGACTTTCTAACTTTCCAGCAGGAGAATTCCCTATGGCCTTAGTCAAAGTCAAAGAGAAATACCAAGTCACCATTCCCGCGTCGCTCCGCGAAAAGGCGGGTGTGGAAGTGGGCGACATCATGGAGGCCAAGCTGCAGGGGAAAAACATTACCCTTATCCCCAAAAGCGTCGTAGACCGAGATATTGAAATCTCGCTCGAACAAATGCGGCGAGGCCAGGTTTCCCGTCCCTACAACTCGGCGAAGGACTTCCTACGCTCACTTCACCGGGAGGTAAAGAAGCTTAAGAAAAAACCTGCCTAATGCGAGTTCGGCGAACCCCGCAGTTTGTCCAGGCCTACGGTAACGCTCCCAGCCACATCCAAAAGCTCTTTGATCGGAAACTTGCCCTTTTGCTCCAAAACCTACGCCATCCTTCCTTGCGAGCCAAAAAGTACGACGAGGCCAACGATATCTGGCAGGCCCGCGTCACTCGGGGGTGGCGCTTTTATTTCAGCATTGAAGGTGACCTATACGTGCTCCACTCCATCCGACCGCACCCCAAATGACCTAGGACGGCGTGTCACCTTCCGTCTAAACCGGAAAATAGTTAAGTGGTTTATTAGTGTGGAG
>MGRY01000025.1:7610-9133 GCA_001799045.1 Deltaproteobacteria bacterium RIFCSPLOWO2_02_56_12
ACCGGGATCGAACCGGCGAAGTTCGGCCGGCTCGATTTGACAGACATTCGGGCATCCTATACCATGGGTTTAGTTGGACTTTCTAACTTTCCAGCAGGAGAATTCCCTATGGCCTTAGTCAAAGTCAAAGAGAAATACCAAGTCACCATTCCCGCGTCGCTCCGCGAAAAGGCGGGTGTGGAGGTGGGCGACATCATGGAGGCTAAGCTGCAGGGGAAAAACATTACCCTTATCCCCAAAAGCGTCGTGGACCGAGATATTGAAATCTCGCTCGAACAAATGCAGCGAGGCCAGGTTTCCCGTCCCTACAACTCGGCGAAGGACTTCCTACGCTCACTTCACCGGGAGGTAAAGAAGCTTAAGAAAAAACCTGCCTAATGCGCGTTCGGCGAACCCCGCAGTTTGTCCAGGCCTACGGTAACGCTCCCAGCCACATCCAAAAGCTCTTTGATCGGAAACTTGCCCTTTTGCTCCAAAACCTACGCCATCCTTCCTTGCGAGCCAAAAAGTACGACGAGGCCAACGATATCTGGCAGGCCCGCGTCACTCGGGGGTGGCGCTTTTATTTCAGCATTGAAGGTGACCTATACGTGCTCCACTCCATCCGACCGCACCCCAAATGACCTAGGACGGCGTGTCACCTTCCGTCTAAACCGGAAAATAGTTAAGTGGTTTATTAGTTTGGAGCGGGCGACCGGGAGCGAACCGGCGAAGTTCGGCTTGGGAAAATCAACCAAATTGGCCCACCCGACAGGTTCAAAGCCTTACAAAATACGGAATCGCCGAGAGCAACAAACCGACTATCACGAGAACAACCGTATTCGATACAAAATAGGGGAAGACCATCAGCCCAAGCCCGCACACCAAGGGGACAACACTCCTTTGCTTCTTCCCGTACACGAAGTAGCCAAGTCCAATTGAGCCGAAAATCAATCCCCAGATTAATGATTGACTATCCACGATGCCCCTTCTCGTCGCCTAACGCTTGATTACTGGTTGGCATAGCGCAGTCGCCGAGTTTGACAGGACAGAGGCGATTCTCTTGCCACCTAAAAATGACCGCAGCGGACTGATTGTCACCTTTCGTTCAGAGCTATCGAACCGGCGGCGTCCAGCTTGGGAAACTCAACTGACTTGGGGCACTTCATACCTGCACTATCCGAAACCTTCCCGTGTCGCGCACTTGCGCAGCCAACCGTCCACCAAACTTTCCCACTGTCCCCCGTATTTTCCGTGTCCTTGATCCCAAATTTTGCCCGCATATCCGTCGCTCGTACGTGATCAATATCTCCTGATACTATTCAAGTAAAGCTCACATTCCAAAAGTAAATTTTTCCAAGATATCCAGAAACCTTGGATCGTAATCCTTTTCGACAAATTTACTATTCCAGAGCCCAGAAGAGCGAACTTTTTCGCTTCCACACGATCTACCTAGCCACGATGGAGAGGCTGGATCGATTTCCTTCTTTTTCCAGTTGCTTATCAGACTTATTGAGTTTCGTTCGATGTAGCCTCTAACACTG
>MGRY01000026.1:0-4688 GCA_001799045.1 Deltaproteobacteria bacterium RIFCSPLOWO2_02_56_12
CCGCTCCAAGGGCGGCGATTCTCGCCGTCCGGGCCAGAACGCAACCTTTACGTTCCTGTGCTCGCGCTCTTCAGGACTCGCCCCTCGGTCGCCTTATGGCTACTTACTTATGAACTCCTTAGTAGTTCCGCTTCATAACTCAAAATTCAAAACTCATAATTCAAAACTTGCTTTCCTTTTGTGAAAGCGCGCTCAGCACCCGTTCCGGCGTGAACGGGATATCCTTAATCCGGACACCCACCGCGTCATAAATGGCGTTGGCGATGGCTGCCGGAACACCGGGAAGAGCGGATTCTGCCAGCCCCTTCGCGCCGAAGGGTCCATTTTTATGGGGCTGCTCGACTAAGACCACGGGAAACTCGTCGGGCACATCCTGGAAAGAGGGGAGGGTGTAGTGGAGAAAGGTGGCGTTCACGGGTTGCCCGTCGACGAACTTAAGCTCCTCCAGGAGCGCCTGGCCAATCCCGATAGTGGCGTCGCCCCGCACCTGTCCTTCGCACAGGCGCGGATTGATCGCCTTGCCGGCGTCGGCCCCGGCCACGAGCTTCAAGAGCTTCACGGCGCCGGTTTCCGTGTCCACTTCCACTTCAACCGCGCAGCCCCCTACCAGCCAGAAAGGGAGGACTGTCTTGGCGTCCTCCTCGTCGCCGTAAAAGCCGTTTCCGGCCAGCTCTCTTTCCCTGCGCTTAAAATGGAGCACGGCGAGCTCTTTGTAGGAATAACCTTTATGCTCCGCCCCTGCGGCGAAGATCCGGCCATTTTCCACGCGCAGATCTTGCGGAGAAATTTCCATGATCTCGGCGGCAAATTGGACGAGCTTCTCGCGCAAATCCTTCGCTGCCCGCCGGACCGCGTTGCCCATGCAGAAAGTCGAGCGGCTGGCGCTGGTCATGGCGTCGAACGGGGTGAGGTCGGTATCCGGTCTCTGGGCGATGAATGAGACCGCTTTCCAGGCGACGCCCAACTCCTCGGCGGCGATCTGCGCCATGACGGTCTCGACCCCTTGCCCCATTTCAACGGAGGAGCTGAAGACCGCGAAGGTGCCGTCGCGGTTCGCCTGCACTTTGGCTTCGGACTGGGCCTCGGTGTTGGACGCCTTGATCATGCAGGCGATCCCTTTTCCCCGGCGCGCCTTGCCGCGGTTTCTTTTCTTGTCTCCGAGTCGGATGGCGGCGCCGAGCTTTCTCAAAAGCTCTTCGTAACCGACGCTGTGCATCGTGATGCCGGTCGGGTGGCGGTCGCCCTCGCGCAGGAGATTTTTAACTCGGATTTCAATGGGATCGATGCCCAGGCGCTGCGCCAGCATGTCCATGTGCGATTCATAGGCGAGGGCCACCTGAGGGACGCCGTAGCCGCGGAAGGCCCCGGCCGAAGGTTTGTTTGTAAGAACGGCGTAACCATCCGCCTGGATGTGGGGAATCCGATAGGGCCCGCTCGCTGTGAGTGTCGCTTTATGGACAACATTAGGCCCATTCTCGGCAAAGCCGCCGGTGTCGTAGTAGAGTTCCGCCTTACGCGCCACCAGCGTGCCGTCCTTTTTCGCGCCGGTCTTCATCTTGACCACCGAGGCGTGCTTGGTGACGGTGAGGAATACCTCTTCGCGCCTGAGCTGGATGCGTACCGGTCTTTGCGCTTTCCAGGCCAGCACCGCCGCCAGATGCTCCACCTTGAGGTGGCTCTTGGCCCCATAGGCGCCGCCGATATAGGGCACCATGATGCGGATCTTTTCCTCGACCATCTGAAAGATCTCGGCGAGCGATTTTCTCACGCCGTAGGGGGTCTGGGTGCCGGTCTGGACATTGAGCCTGCCGCTCGAATCAAACCAGGCGAGCGCATTGTGAGCCTCCAGATGGCACTGCTGGGCGACCGGGGTGGTGAAAGTATCCTCGAGAATGATATCGGATTCCTGAAATCCCTTCTCGATGTCTCCCTGTTTGAGACCGGTGTGATGGCAGATGTTGTTTTTGACCTCAGGCAGATGGTCGAAAAGCTGGGCCGCCCCCTCCCGAATTGCCTCCAGCGGATCCGAGACAAGCGGAAGCTCTTCGTATTCTACGTCGATCAAACGCAGCGCTGCATCCGCGGTCTCGACATCCACTGCCGCGACCGCCGCTACGACGTCGCCCACGTGGCGAACTTTGTCCATCGCGACGACCGTCTTGTCCTTCATCCGCCGGCCGAGGTAAGGGCTCAGGGGTCCGTCCTGGGGAAAATCCTCGCGGCTCAAGACGGCGAAAACTCCGGGCAGTTTGGCTGCCGCGGAGGTATCTATCTTGATCAGCTTGGCGTGGGGGAATGGGCTGCGCAGGATACGGCCATGGAGCATGCCCTCCATCTTGAGGTCAATCGTGTAGAGCGCCTCTCCCCGGACCTTCTTTTCGCCGTCCACACGCCAGATAGACTGCCCTACGGTTTTAAATTCCACCCATTGGCTCCTTAGTCGTTCTCCCGGTTCAACCTTTCAATGATCCTTGTAATGTAAACCTCGGCGATTCGTCTCTTGTACCACTCCGAGCCCCGGCTGTCCGGGATAGGATCGATCCTGGCGGCGCAAGCGCGGGCGAATTTTTTTGCCACGGCCGGGGTGAGTTTTTTGCCCCGGATCGCTTCTGCTTCCTCTTTGAAGCCAACCGGAACCGGCGTCAAAGAGCCCAGAGAAATTTTCATCTCCTTGCACCGCCCGTCCTCTTTGACGAGAATGGCCGCTACCCCCAGGCAGGGCCAGTCAGTCGGCGAGTTGCCCGAGAAGCGAAGATATCCGCTGCGCGCTCCAGGAAGAGACGGAGGGATCACTATCTCCGTAGCTATCTCATCTTCCTTGAGGGCGGTCTCGTAAATGTCCAGGTGAAATTCCTCCATGGGGATGAACCGCTCCCCCCGAACGCTCTGAGCCTTGATCCTGGCGCCGAGGACCCCTAAGAGCGGGGCCGGGTCCGAGTGATTGTCGCCTTGGCACAGATCCCCCACGACCGTGCCCATGTTGCGCACGCGGAGATTGCCGACATGATGGAGACACTGGGCGAGGGCGGGGTAGCGCTCCTTGACCACCGGAGAAGTCTCTACCCGGTGGTGCGTAACCAGGGCGCCGATGGTCAGGCCGTTTTTTTCATCGAAGCGGATCTGGTCCAGACCGGCGATCTGTTTCAGGCTGATGAGATGATCGGGGGAAAAAAGCTGGTGGCGGACAAGGACCATCAAGGCCACGCCGCCTGCGATGATGCGCGCCGCGCCGGCAGATTGGCTTAAGAGTTTGCACGCCTCGTCGAGGGAAGGAGGAAACTGAATGTTAGTCATAGTTGGTAATAGGCCAGATCATCGGTCGAAAACCTCATTTTCACCTTGTTTTAATCAGCGAGTAAAACAGAATCATCTCGCCCTTTTTTCCCGCGGCAAAGTCGTGCGGGGTCCCCTTGGGGATGTGGCAGATCGTTCCTGGTTTTAGTGCGATCTTTCTTCCATTGATGCGCAAGCGTCCGCTTCCTCTAACCACGTGGCAGAGCACGTCCTTGTCCCGGTGCTTGATTTGTTTTGGATCGGAATCCTTTCGAGGCTTGAAGGAGATCAGGCCGGTACTGAACCTCCTCCCTTCCACCAAGCTTACGTAGCGGATTTCCTCGTTGATCTTTTGCAGGTGCCTTAGGGCCTCCCTAATCTTGATAATCTTCATCTCCACCCCAGGCGGTAGGCAACAGGCGTGAGGCTTTTTAATTTCGAATTTCCTGTTGCCTCATGCCTATCGCCTAGTCACTCTTTGATCGCCTCAAAAATTTCTCGAACGGCCTTTTCCGCCTCACTGGTAAGAACCCGGCAGGAGCCAACCACCTTGTGCCCGCCGCCCCCATGTTTTTCCAGCAGAGCCCCTACGTTGACTTTGGAGGTTGTGTTGAAAATGTTGTAGCCTACGGAGATCGCGGTGGTATTTGGTCGTTGACTATCATCCGCCACCCTTAAAGAAATATTCCCTGTAGGAAAGAGCGTATAGAGCAGGAAGCGGTTGCCGTCGGGGATGTCCCTGATCCCCCGCAAGTCTACGAAAATCACGTTACCTTTGAGCGTTGTCCGCTCGAGTAGGATGGCCTTCAGTTTCTCCTGCGAATCGAGGATCTGCTGGCAGCGTTCTCTTACCTCAGGGTTTTTGAGGGTCTCTTCCAGCGAGTGATCCCGCAGCAGCTCGATCAGGCGCAGCCAGTAAGGCTCGTCCTCAGCCCTCTTGCCGTCAAGTGTCATCGAGATCAGGACGTATCCCTCAGGATGGTGTACATCTTCAGGAACGAGCTGGCCGGCGTCGATTCTGTCGGTCTCCTCGAGCAGGTATCTCATCCGCTCCGAGTTTAAAATCTTCAAGCCTTCCTGAATTCGTTTGCTGCCTTCTGCCTGCTGCCTTCTGCCCGCTGGGTCGTAGTATTCGTACACCACTCGTGCGGCGCTGGGCGCGAGGCGGAATCCCCCTTTGCCCGCGACGATCGGAGTTTTGTATGGCCAATCCTTGTTGGTGACGTGATGGTCGAACCAGAGGCTGCAGTCGGAATGATAGGGAAGGTTAGCGATGATGTCTCCCTGTCGAATGTCAACCATTCCGTCCTGCATGAATTTGGGCTCGACGAAAAGATAAGAATCGATCTCTTCCATCAGCGTGATCAAGCTGCCGCAGACGATGCCGTCGAAATCTGCCCGCGTGACCAGCCTCA
>MGRY01000026.1:4715-7094 GCA_001799045.1 Deltaproteobacteria bacterium RIFCSPLOWO2_02_56_12
AAAGGCGGTTGCTACCCCGGTATGGGTTATCTTTCCGTCGTAGGTATTGAGCCCCCTGGCCAGCGCGCTGTTTTCCCTGAAGGCCTTCGGGAAACCCTTGTCCGCGATTTCTAGTCCGTAAGACAGCGTTGCGTTAGTCAGCGCGTAGGTAGATGTGTTGGGAACGATGGCAGGCATGTTGGTCACACAGTAATGGACCACCTCTTCTTCGATATAGATGGGGTGGTGGTGTGCGGTGGGACGTGAGGTCTCGGCACACCCCCCTTGATCAATGGAAATATCAACCAGCGCCGCTCCTGGTTTCATCAGTTTTACCAGGTGACGGGACAGGAGCTTCGGCGCTTTTGCGCCCGGAATCAGAACCGCGCCGATGACCAGGTCGGCATCCACTACCTCTTCCTCGACATTGGCCCGGTTGGACATGAGCGTGGTTACATGCCCTCCCAGGATGTCATGGATGTAGCGGAGTTTTGAGGGATTCACGTCGAGGATGCTGACATAGGCCCCCATGCCTGCGGCTACCTGGCATGCATTGGAGCCGGATATCCCCGCCCCCAGGATGACGACTTTCCCGGGACGCACGCCCGAGGCGCCGCCGAGGAGAATGCCTCTGCCGCCGTTTTCGGCTTGAAGGCACCAGGCGCCGACTTGAAGCGCCAGCCGTCCGGCGACTTCGCTCATCGGCGTAAGCACGGGAAGGGAGTCATCTTCTAATTGAATAGTCTCGTAGGCGACGGCGGTGATTTTTTTGCCGCACAGAATCTTGGTTACTTCTTCGCTGGCGGCCAGGTGAAGGTAGGTAAAGAGGATCAGACCACTGCGCAGGAATTGGAATTCAGAGGGTTGAGGCTCTTTGACCTTCATGATCAGGTCAGCCTGTTGCCAGACCTCCGCCGCCGAATCCAGCACCGTCGCCCCGGCCCCGTCGTAGGAACGATCCAGGATACCGCTGCCCGATCCCGCCCCTTTTTCCACCAGGACCTGATGACCATGTGAGACAAAGGCGGAAACCCCCGATGGGGTAATTGCAACTCGCTTTTCCTCTTCCTTGATCTCTTTAGGAATGCCGATGATCACGAACCACCTTTATGCTAATTTCCAGTCTCGGAGTTTAACACAAGCGGAGGACGGTTTTAAGCAGAGAAAAAACTAGTTTGCGTGCAGTATCCCCCATGCAAGCAAAAGCCAGCCGAGGAGAAAGGCGAGGCCTCCTATGGGTGTGATGGCGCCGAGCCAGCGGAGACCGGTGAGACTCAGGAGATAGAGGCTGCCGGAAAAGATGATCGTGCCGGCCAAAAATAGCCACCCGGAGGCAACGATGCTCCCTCCCGGCCAGCGGGTCGAAGCCCAGCCAACCGCCAACAAGGCAAGGGCATGATACATGTGGTAGCGCACGCCGACCTCGAAGATATTAAACATCTCCGCAGGGAGTTTTGTCTTGAGGCCATGCGCGGCGAAGGCGCCCAGGGCGACACCCAGGAAAGCGGAGATAGAGCCTGCGATAAAGAAAAAACGGTCCATGAGTCGCTTCGCGAATCTCGGATTTCAGATTACAAATCTCATATCACAAAAATCTGTTTCTGTGGCCTTTTATTTGAGATCTGAAATCGGTGCAAGATTCTTATTTCATTGAGTCGCAAATCGGGGCGAACTGCTGAAGATCAATGACGGCTTCGCGCGGGTTGAGCGATTTAAATTCCGGCCCGGCGTTCGATAGAGGCTCCTCGGGAGCTTGCAGGAAGCCGACAAGCATCTGACTGCGCCTCTGGTCCTCGATCTTGACGATATACCTATAATCGCCGCGGAGCGCGGCGAGCCTGCGTAAGCTGCACAGAATAAAGAACGACGAGCCGACTGAGGAGCCAACGGAGTTGGTCTTGATCTCCACTAACGAAGCGCGCGGCCGCCGTTCTACTTCTTTGACTACGATGTCCATCTTCGAATTGCCAAGCTGTTTCGAATCGGATTCAAAAAGCTGGGCCTGTGCGGGCGCGCCGGCAACGATCAGCACGCCGAGCAAAACGGTCAGCCACTGCGCGATCTTCCTCGGCATAAAATATCAAGAATGAAAGGTAGACCCCGAATCATAACGTCTTGGGTGAGAGGCGCGGTCCGCCGCGTCCTTCTCAAGCCAGGGGTTGGATTTGAATCTTGACAATGGTTCCAGGGGAGGCGCTACTGAGTGTTTCTCTCACGCGAGGCATCAGCGGCCGAAGATCGTCAATATCGTTTGTCGCCGCGACCATTACAACGATTGCAAGATCCAGCCCGAGCGGATTTTGCTGATACTCGACTCCCTGGTCTACAGTGAGAAACACATCGAATTCTTGAGCGGCACGGCGGAGCAGGGGCCCGTTTTTGATCCCTGACCAGCCCATC